>NZ_JANGBZ010000089.1:0-9885 GCF_024462915.1 Clostridium sp. DFI.5.61 | reverse complement strand
CCCCCCCCCCCCCCCCCCCCCCCCCCCCCGCTTTGTGCCACGGTGGGTGGGCCTCCCGGGAAAATGAAGGGGGGGATGGGGCAGGCCTTCATTTTTTACAAAAAATTTTCTTGACATTTGGAGAAGAGAGGTTTACAATAACAACAATCAGCCGGCGGGAGGCGCTGGACGCTCCGGCAGTATGGAGAAAAAAGCGTCGGAATGGACAAAAAGGGGAAAGTTGTCCTGCCTGTTGAGAGACACAGCTGCCAAAGAAACGGGCGGCGGAGAAAGAGGTGAGCACAGATGAGATCTCAGCGTTATGTGACCCAGGGAGAGAGGTGGGACTGCAAGCGGTGTGTGCAGACTGTGCATAGGAGCCAACATGATCTGGGGTGACCCCCAAAAATCTTGTTTTTCCAGTTCAGCCTGATTTTCTCCGCCATCGTTTGCAGTAGTGCAGCGGTGGCGTTTTTGTTGCCTGAAATGATAAAATGACGTTCCCATGGAAAGGAGAGATCGACATGACGATGCTTCGTGAGAAGAAGAACAGTATCTGGAATCAGATGCGTCAGGATAAAGACATCGACGACATGATCTTTGAGAGTGAGCCTGCTGCCCGCAAGGAAGCTGTGGTATGCAGTGAGCGCTGACGGATCTCCGGATGACTGGACCGGGAGCCTGTACCCAGCCGCGGCAGAGCTGCGGGTCGGGGAGACAGGCTCCCGGTCTCTGCGTTTCAGGCAGGGCCGTGCCTGAGGAGAGGCCGGGCGGCCCCGGTGCGCCGATGACCGGGGAGCAGCGGAGGGGCAGGCCCCGTTCCTGCGTGGAGAAGGAGAGTGGCGTGTACCATAGGGGCCGATGCCCTGCCCGATCAGGACCGGTTGCTGAATCTTGCTCCATAACTGGATAAAGTGGGCCAATTTGCACAGAAAGACTTGCACCCGGGCAAAAAATATACTAAAATAACCATAAGATTCAGGCCGGAGGGGGAAACCGGCCCTTTCTGCCGTCCAGAAGGGACGCCGGAAAAGTCTTTGCCCCTGTTTATGTTTCATAGAATCCAGCTTTGAAAAAGCATCACGGAGGTCAGATGAACATGAGAAAGATCAACTTTACAGAGACAGTGCTGCGTGACGCGAACCAGTCGCTGATCGCCACCCGCCTCCCCTATGACAAATTCGAGTCCATTCTGGAGACCATGGACAAGGCTGGCTACTACTCCGCTGAGGTGTGGGGCGGCGCTACCTTTGACGTGTGCCTGCGTTATCTCCAGGAGGACCCCTGGGAGCGGCTGCGGAAGATCCGGGCCAAGATGCCCAATACCAAGCTCCAGATGCTGTTGCGAGGCCAGAACATCTTGGGCTATAAGCACTATCCCGATGACGTGGTGCGTAAATTCGTGGAGTACTCCGTCAAGAACGGCATCGACATCATCCGTATCTTCGACGCTCTGAACGATGTGCGCAACCTGGAGGTAGCCATCGACGAGACCGTCAAGCAGGGGGCCCACGCCTCCGGTACCATCTGCTTCACCACCAGCCCGGTCCACACCCTGGAAAAGAACGTAGCCATGGTGAAGGATCTCCAGAAAATGGGCGTAAAGTCCATCGCCATCAAAGACATGGCGGGCATCATGGGGCCCAAGGACGCCTATGACCTGGTCTCCGCCATCAAGGACGCGGTCCCCGAACTGCCGGTGGTGGTCCACACCCACTGCACCACCGGCCTGGCGTTCATGACCTATCTGAAGGCGGTGGAGGCGGGTGCCGATGTGATCGACACCGCCATCTCCCCCTTCTCCGGCGGCACCGCCCAGCCTGCCACCGAGACTCTGGCTTACGCCCTGCGCCAGCTTGGCTACCAGGTGGACCTGGACGACAAGGTCCTCGTCAAGATGGCCGACTTCTTCAAGGGCGTCCGGGCCGACTTCCTGGCCGACGGGACTCTCGACCCCATCTCCATGGCCACCGATACCCAGTGCCTGAATTACCAGATCCCCGGCGGCATGCTGTCCAATCTGATCTCCCAGCTCAAAATGATGAACGCCATCGATAAGCTGGACGAGGCCTTGGCCGAGACCCCCAAGGTCCGTGCTGACCTGGGCTATCCGCCCCTGGTCACCCCCACCAGCCAGATGGTGGGATCCCAGGCTGTGCAGAATGTACTGGCCGGCGAGCGCTACAAGGTGGTGGGCAAAGAAATCAAGGCCTACTGCCGGGGTGAGTACGGCCGTACCCCTGCCCCCATCGATGCCAAGATTCAAAAGAAGATTTTGGGCAACACCCCTGTGGTGAAAGGCCGTTTCGCCGACTCCCTGGAGCCCGAGTTTGAAAAGACCAAGAAGGAACTGGGCGACAAGGCCAAGAGTGACGAGGATGTCCTGTCCTATATCGCGTTCCCCCAGGTGGCCATGGCCTTCTTTGAGGACCGTGCCACAGGGTTCAAGAAGAAAAAGGAGGCTGCCCCTGTGAAACCTGCTGCGCCCGCCGCCCCTGCTGCGGCTCCCGCTCCCCGCGCGCCCTTTGCCGGCCCCGTCTACTATGCCGCGGTGCCCGTGCCCCAGACCCCCGGCTATGTGAGCCGTGCCATCCAGCCCTTTGCCGCGTCCTACCAGCCCTCTTATCTGAAGATGGGAGACCGGGAGGACTGCACGGGAAACTTCACCATCACCATCGATGGCAAGCCCTATCAGGTGTCGGTGGCCAAGGCTGATACCCCCACCGCCGCTCCTGTGGCCGCCGCCCCCGTGGCTGCCGCCGCTCCTGCGGCCGCCGCTCCCGTGGCAGCGCCCACCCCGGCACCGGCCGCTGCTCCTGCCGCTACCCCTGCTCCCACCGCTGTTGCCGCCGGCGAGACGCCGGTAAACAGTCCCATGCCCGGCAATATTTTTAAGGTGGAGTGCAAGCCCGGCCAGGCAGTGAAGGCGGGCGATGTACTGGTGGTGCTGGAGGCCATGAAGATGGAGATCGAGGTCTCTGCCCCGGTGGACGGCACCGTCAAGTCTGTATCCGCCACAGTGGGCACCGCCGTCAATACCGATGACCTGCTGGTAGTCCTGGGCTGACAACAGAAATTCAGAGGATAAGCAACGACTCCCCGCCAGCCAGTTCCGGCTGGCGGGGAGCCTTTCTGACCGCCCGGGCAGGGGGAAGAGAAGCACTGCGGCCCTCTCACACACTTTTAAGGAAGTCTTAATGGAAATCACCTTGAAAAGGCAGAGGGAACATGGTAAACTGAATCATCTGAACAGGCCGGATGGAAGAGGAGGAGTGACCGCATGAAAGGGATCGTATTGGCCGCAGGGAAAGGCACCCGTCTGTATCCCATGACCAAGCCGGTTTGCAAGCCGCTGCTTCCCGTGTACGACAAGCCCCTGATCTACTACCCCATCGCGATTCTGATGCAGGCTGGGATCTCAGAGATCCTGGTGATCGTTCCCCCTAACGAGACCGCCACCTTCACCGCTCTGCTGGGGGACGGGAGCCAGTACGGTCTGAAGATCTCTTATGCGGAGCAGCCGGTGCCCCGGGGGATCGCGGACGCCCTGCTCATTGGGCAGGAGTTCGTGGGGGACGACCGGGTCTGTCTGGTGCTGGGGGACAACATTTTCTACGCCCCCACCTTGGGAGCCACCCTGAAAAAGGCTGCGGCCAGTCCCGCGGCCGCCACAGTGTTCGGCTACTACGTGGAGGACCCCCGCCCCTTTGGCGTGGTGGAGTTCGACAAGAATGGAAAGGCCATTTCCATTGAAGAGAAGCCCCGCTACCCCAAGTCCAACTATATCGTGCCCGGTCTCTACTTCTATGATCAGCAGGTGATGGAGATCGCCCGAGCCCTGAAGCCCTCCGCCCGGGGAGAGCTGGAGATCACCGATGTGAATCTGGAGTATCTCAGCCGAGGACAGCTCCAGGTGATACCGCTGGAAAAAAATTTTACCTGGCTGGACGCCGGCACGGCGGACAGTCTGCTGGCGGCGGCCCAGACAATCAAGGAGATCCAGGACACCACCGGCCGCTATGTAGGCTGCCTGGAGGAGCTGGGTTTCTATGAGGGCTGGATCTCGGAGGAGCAGGTCCACGCCATCGGGGACGAGCTGGAGATGACCCTCTACGGCAAGTATCTGAAATGCCTGTGAACGCCTCTATCGGGCCCCGGCGGGAGATGTCCCGCCGGGGCTTTCCTGCATGCCGCCCTGGGCCAGACAGGTGCGGCGCAGCTCCTCCACCTCTCCGGACGTGAGGGAGGCGCCATCCAGCGTCAGCAGGGCGGCGAGGAGCTCCTGAGGTGGATACCCCGATGTACCCGCTCCGTATGTGAAGGCATCCACTGCCCGCCTGTTCTCTGTGAGATCCATGTCTACCCCTCCTTCCTTTTCCAAATGGCGGGGCTGCGCTTCAAGTGTCCCCACATAAAATGATAGGGGATTTTGTCGAAACATACAATACCAACAAAGTGGATTTTGGAGTATCATAGTGACCGGAGAGGGCGGGTGGCTGTCCTGATCCGCCTGTCTCCCCATTAGAAGGAGAGGCGGAGGTGAGGAATTAAGACTTTGATATTGCCATTTGTCTGATTTTATGGCAAAATGAAATCCTGCAAAGCGGTTTTTGCAGAATGACGGGAGCAGACGGAAAGGAGGCTGGTTTCATGAGGCGGCTGCGGCGGAGAATGACCGCTGTGCTCACAGCGCTTCTCCTGTTGACCCTGCTGATTCCCTGGGGTCTGGCGGAGCCGGCCCCTGGGCCCCACCAGACCACGGTGCTCTTTACCCATGATCTCCACTCCCACTTCCTGCCCTTGGAGAGGGCGGACGGCGGGGAGTCCGGAGGCTATGCCCGGCTGGCCTCCGCACTGGAGCAGCAGCGGGCCCTCCACCCGGATGCTCTTACCCTGGACGGGGGAGACTTCTCCATCGGCTCTCTGGTCCAGACCCTCTACACCACCCGGGCGGCGGAGCTGCGGACCATGGGCGCTCTGGGTTATGACGCCACGACTGCGGGCAACCATGAGTTTGACCACACTGGCCTGGGCTTTGCCCAGATGCTCACGGCGGCCTACACCAGCGGAGATCCGCTTCCGGCCCTGCTCATGGCCAACTACGCCCCATCGGCCGGTGGTCCTGACCAGCTGGACATCCAGCGGGCCATGTCGGCCTACGGCGTGACCGACACGCTACTGCTGGAGCGGGGCGGGGTCACCTACGGCATTTTCGGCCTGATGGGCACCGACTCGGACGACTGCGCCCCCACTTCGGGCTTCACGCTGGAGGACCCGGTGCAGGCGGCCCAGCGCTGCGTGGACAGCCTGGAGGAGCAGGGGGCGCAGTTTATCATCGCGCTGTCCCACAGCGGGACCGACGAGCGGGAGCGGAAGTCGGAGGACCAGCAGCTGGCCAGGGAGGTGGAGGGGATCGACCTGATCCTCTCTGGCCATACCCACACCACCCTCACCCAGCCCATTGTGGAGGGGGATACCTATATCGTCTCCGCCGGGCCCTACTGCGAGAATCTGGGGAGCATCACTCTGGAGTGGTCGGAGGACGGAAGCAAGACCCTGGTGGACTACCAGCTGATCCCTATCGACCAGACCCTGCCGGAGGACCAGGAGATCGCCTCCCTGGTGGAGGAGTGGAAGGCCCAGGTGGGGGTGGATTATCTGGCCCGCTACCACCTGACCTATGACCAGGTGCTGGCCCGGGCGGACTTCTCCCTGACGCGGCCGGAGTCGGGAGTCCAGCAGGGAAATCCCCTGGGGGAGCTGGTGGCGGACGCCTTCCTCTGGGCGGCGCGGGAGCTGGCAGCGGAGGACCCAGGGGTGCCCACGGTGGCAGTCACTGCCGACGGCGTGCTGCGGGCCGATCTGCCTGCGGGGGATATCACCGTCTCCCAGGCCTTTGATGTGCTCTCCATGGGAGTGGGGGAGGATGGGACCTCTGGTTTTCCACTGGTGACCTGCTACCTCACCGGGAAGGAGCTGCGGGCGGCGGCAGAGGTGGACGCCTCGGTGACCCCTATCATGCCGGCGGCCCAGCTGTACATGTCGGGGATGGTGTACACCTTCAACCCCCACCGGATGTTTTTCAACCGGGTGACCTCCTGCTGGCTGGAGGAGCCCTCCTTCGCCACCGGCCTGTTGGAGCGTGAGATGTCCCGGATCGAGGACGACCAGCTCTACCGGGTGGTGACCGGGATGTACTCCGCCCAGATGCTGGGCACGGTGAAGGAGAAGTCCCTGGGGCTGCTGTCTCTGGAGCCCAAGGACGAGAACGGAGTGCCCATCACCGATTTTGCCACCCGGGTGCTCCGGGACGGGAACGGCAGCGAGATCAAGGAGTGGTATGCCCTGGCGGCCTACCTTCAGTCCTTCGGGGATGAAGGGGTGCCCGAGCGGTACGGCATGCCGAAGGGGGACGGGCGCAAGTCGGTGGACCGCAGCTGGAACCCCATCGAGCTGCTCCGCTCCCCCAACTGGATCACCCTGGTCACGCTGCTGGCGGCGGCGGCGGTCCTGGCGGCGGCGGTGCTGCTGGTCCGGGCCCTGGTCCGGCGGGTAAGGCGGCGGCGCTACGGCGGCGGCCGGAAGAGGTACCGGGGATAGGATGCCGGCGCGGGCATCCGCCCATCAGAATCAAGACCCAGGCGGCAGGGACCGCCTGTGAGGAGGAAAGAGTGTGAAAGAACAGTATCGCATCGCGGCCAAGCGGAGCCTGACCCCGGAGATCGGGCAGATCTCAGTGGAGGCACCGCTGATCGCCGCCAAAGCCAAGGCGGGCCAGTTCATCATCCTGCGGGTGGACGAGGCGGGGGAGCGTATCCCCCTGACCATCTCCAGCGCCCAGGACGGAAAGGTCACTGTGGTCTATCAGAAGGTGGGGGGCACCACCTTGGCCCTGGACCAGCTGCAGGAGGGGGACTGCCTCCACGACTTTGTGGGCCCCCTGGGCACCCCCACCCACGTGGAGGGCTACCGCCGGGTGGCGGTGCTGGGCGGAGGCCTGGGCTGTGCCATCGCCCTGCCGGTGGCCAAGGCCATGAAGGAGGCCGGGGCCCAGGTGGACCTGATCGGCGGCTTCCGCTCCAAGGACATCGTGATCCTGGAGGAGGAGATGGGACGGGCGGCCACCGACTTGTACATATGCACGGACGACGGCAGCTACGGTTACCACGGCTTTGTCACCGGCAAGCTGGAGGAACTGATCCAGGGCGGGGCCCAGTATGACCATGTGGTGGCCATCGGCCCCCTGATGATGATGAAATTTGCCTGCAAGCTCACCGAAAAGTACCACATCCCCACCACGGTGAGCATGAACCCCATCATGATCGACGGCACCGGCATGTGCGGGTGCTGCCGGGTGACGGTGGGGGGCGAGGTGAAATTCGCCTGTGTGGACGGCCCGGACTTTGACGGGCATCAGGTGGACTTTGACGAGGTGATCGCCCGCAACGCCACCTATCGGGAATTTGAGGCGCGGCGGAAGCAGGACCACCTGTGCCGCCTGGGAGGAGGTGCCATGAATGGCTAACATGCAGCTGACCAAGACCCCCATGGCGGAGCAGGACCCCCAGGTCCGGAACCAGAACTTCCTGGAGGTGGCCCGGGGCTACACCCTGGAGGAGGCCATGAACGAGGCCAAGCGGTGCATCCACTGCAAGAACCCGGCCTGCGTGTCTGGCTGTCCGGTGGGCATCCCCATCCCGGAATTTTTGGATCAGGTGGCCCAGGGGAACATCGCTGCCGCCTATGAGATCCTGTCCAACGCCAACGCCCTGCCCGCCATCTCCGGCCGGGTGTGCCCCCAGGAAAATCAGTGCGAGGGCAAGTGCGTCCGGGGCATCAAGGGGGAGCCGGTGGCCATCGGGCGGGTGGAGCGGTTCGTAGCTGACTGGGCCGCCCAGCAGGGAGTGGCCAACACGGCCACCGCCCCCAAGAACGGCAGAAAGGTGGCGGTCATCGGCTCCGGCCCGGCCGGCCTGACCTGCGCCGGCGAGCTGGCTCGGATGGGATACAGCGTTACGGTGTTCGAGGCGTTCCACCTGCCCGGCGGCGTACTGACCTACGGCATCCCCGAGTTCCGTCTCCCCAAGGCCATCGTGGCCCGGGAGGTGGCCAACCTGGAGAAGATGGGGGTGGAGATCCAGCTGAACATGGTCATCGGCAAGGTGCTGACCATCCCCGAGCTGTTCGACATGGGCTATGAGTCCGTGTTCATCGGCTCCGGCGCCGGGCTGCCCATGTTCATGAAGATCCCCGGTGAGTCCCTGGTGGGGGTGTACTCCGCCAACGAATACCTCACCCGCATCAACCTGATGAAGGCCTATCAGCCGGACAGCGAGACTCCCATCCTCCACAACCGCAAGGTGGCGGTGGTGGGCGGCGGCAACGTGGCCATGGACGCCGCCCGCTGCGCCAAGCGCCTGGGGGCAGAGGTCCACATCGTTTACCGCCGCTCTGACGCGGAGCTGCCTGCCCGGGCGGAGGAGGTCCACCACGCCCGGGAGGAGGGCATCATTTTCGACCTGCTCACCAACCCTGTCTCTATCCAGGGGGATGAGAAGGGGCATGTGGAGTCCATCACCTGCATCCGGATGGAGCTGGGAGAGCCGGACGCCTCCGGCCGCCGCAGCCCGGTGCCCATCCAGGGCAGTGAGTTCACCATGGAGGCGGACGCCGTCATCATGGCCCTGGGGACCAGTCCAAACCCCATGAGCTACGGCGGAACTCCCGGTCTGGAGCGCACCCGGAAGGGCTGCGTGGCCGCGGACGAGGCGGGACACACCTCGGTGGAGGGGGTCTTTGCCGGCGGCGACGCCGCCACCGGCGCCGCCACTGTCATCCTGGCCATGGGGGCCGGCAAGCACGCCGCAAAGGCCATCGACGAGTATTTGAAGAGCAAGAAATAAGACAAAGGGCCCCGCAGCTTGTGCGGGGCCCTTACTGTAAAAGTCCTGTTTTTGGGGCTGCTTCTGCGGTAGGATGGAAAAAGGAGGGGAAAGACATGCTTTATCTGAGGAGGTTCTCCCTGCCGGGGCAGGGGGCAGAGGCCAGCTTCCTGGCACGTGACAGCGAGAACAAACGGACCTGTTACGGCAGCCGCTACCCCTTCGGCATCTTTCTGTCCCGAAAGGTCCCTCCTCTGACCTTTGAGCCCATCACCATCCTGTGCGGCGGGAACGGCTGCGGCAAGACCACGGTGCTCAATCTGATGGCGGAGAAGTTGAAGCTGCGTCGCGGGACTGTGTTCAACCGGAGCTCCTTTTTTCAGCCCTATCTGGATCTCTGCGAGGCGGAGACGGCAGGGGCCTTCGGGGCGGCGGAGCTTGAGAACAGCCGGATCATCACCAGTGACGATGTGTTCGACGGCCTGCTGGATCTCCGATATATGAATGAGAACATCGAGCACAGGAGAAAGGAACTGCTGGAGGAATATGCGGATGCCCGGTACGCCCGTTTTCAGATGCGCTCTCTGGAGGACTATGACCGCCTGCGCCAGGTGGTGGAGGCCCAGCGCAAGACCGGCTCCCACTATGTGCGGGACCGGGTGATGAAGGATATCCCGGGCCGTTCCAACGGGGAGAGCGCATTCCTTTACTTCACCAGGGAGATCCAGGAGGGCGGGCTCTACCTGCTGGACGAGCCGGAAAACAGTCTGTCTGCCCGGCTCCAGCTGGAGCTGGCCCGCTTTCTGGAGGACTCCGCCCGCTTTTACCGCTGTCAATTCGTCATCTCCACCCATTCCCCCTTCCTGCTGGCCCTGCGGGGGGCGAAGATCTATGACCTGGACCAGGACCCGGTGGAGCCCTGCCGCTGGACCCAGGTGCCCAGTGTCCGCACCTTTTACGAGTTCTTCCGCAGCCGCCGGGAGGAATTTGAGGATGAGAACGGCGCCCCGGTCAGTCCGGGGCG
>NZ_JANGBZ010000088.1:0-9974 GCF_024462915.1 Clostridium sp. DFI.5.61 | reverse complement strand
CGGAAAAAGACACGGCTGGCTGCCGTGCCTTCAACCGTAAATACATTGTAATAGGGAGGTTATTTATACCCCAAATCAGTCCAAAGGGTAAAAGGGAGGGGCCCGGAATCATTTTTGATCCCGGGCCCTGTGTTCAGGTCAGGCGGAGGATGCTGGCCGCCTCGATCATGGCGGCGGCGAACAGGAGCAGGAAGCCCAAAGCAAGGACCAGCCCATCCTGACGGGACAGGCGGATATCCCGCAGCCGTCCGACGGTGGTCCGGCCCCCCAGGGTCTGGACGAAAGAGATGTCCGCCGTTCCCGAGGCGATGCAGCAGAAGGCGGACATCTCCACCATGCCGGAGGCCTCGCTGATATGGAGCATGCGCAGCAGCCGGGCCGCGAAAGGGGGCGCTTCTCCGCCCATTTGGAAGGACCAGGTGCCCACCATCAGCCCATAGAGCAGGAACAGCAGGAGGAGACAGGAGTAGCCGCAGGGGATCAGGGGCCCCCCCTGCGGTCCCCTGGCGAAGAGGTTGGCCCCCACGAGGACGCAGGCAAAGATCAGGTTGAACCCGAAGATCTGGAGCCCGCCCACAAGGGGGCGGGAGGAGACCGCCCAGTTCCACAGGGGATTGGCGTTTTTCAGGAGCCCCTCTGGGAGCAGAGGCCAGCTGAGGCAGGCCGCCGCCAGCGTCAGGGCCATGCCTGCCCCGAACAAAGCTGCCGCCCGGAGCAGGGCGTTGGGCTGGGTGATCCAGCGCCGGATCACATTCACGGCTCCTTCTCTCCTTTCTGATGGGTCAGCAGGCGCGCCATATCCTCCGGAAGGGGGAGGGTAAAGGACAGCTCCTGCCCAGTGACGGGCTGCCGGAGGGACAGCTGGGCGGAGTGGAGGGCAGGGCGGGAGATCAGGGAACGGTCCTCGTACCCGTAAAGGAAATCTCCTGTCAAGGGGCAGCCCAGAGAGGCCATGTGGACCCGGATCTGGTGGGTGCGCCCGGTGTCCAGCTCCAGACGGACCAGGGAACGCCCCCCGGAGCGGGACAGGGTCTCATACCGTGTGCGGGCGTCCTTGCCGTCGGGGCGGACCATCTGCTCCACCAGGGAGCCCTCCCGGGGCCCCAGCGGGGCGTCTACCACACCGGAGGGGGGCTGAGGCCCGCCGTCGCACACCGCCAGATAGACACGGCGGAAGGCGGGGGTGTGGAGCTGCCCCTTCAGCACCTCCTGGGCGTGGGGGTGCTTGGCCACTGCCATCAGCCCGGAGGTCCCCCGGTCCAGCCGGTGGACGGGGTGGAAATCTCCTTCAATTCCCTCCGAATTGTAATAATTCAGCAAAAAATTACCTATCGTATCATTAAAATGTCCGGGGCCGGGGTGGACCGGCACCCCCGGGGCCTTGTTCAGGATCAGCAGGTCCCCGTCCTCGTACACGATATCCAGGGGACCCGGGGCGGGCAGGATGCCGCTGCGCCGCTCCGGGTCGGACAGGCGGACGGACAGAGTCTGTCCCTCCCGGGGGCGGAAGGCGGTATTCACCCGGGCCCCGTCCACCAGGATGCCGTCGGGGAGCCACTTGATCCGGCGGATCACCGTGCCGGACAGGTGCAGCCTCCGCCGCAGCAGGGTGTCCACCTTGACGCCCCCGTCCTCCGGCCCCAGGACCAGCTCCAGGCGGCGGGTCTTCCTCTGTATCTGTTCCATCCCGCCACCCTCACATCCGCTTGGACAGCCGGGCGCGGAAGATGGCCAGAGCGGAAAAGTAGAAAAACAGCACGATGGACAGGGTCAGGGAGACATCCGACCAGCCGAGCCATCCGGCCGCCAGGAGACCGAGGAACAGGGCGGTCTGGGTAGCCCGGGCAGCCTTCCACACGGCCCGGAGCTCGATCTCCTGGCTGCGCTCGTCGTCGCGGGCCACCCGGGCGGAGCGCAGCTCCTCCGGCCGGGCGAGGGTGTGCCAGCTCCCCGCCATCATGCTGAAGCCGACCAGAAACAGGCAGAAGATCACCTGGCCATACACATCCGCCGCCCTCCCGGTGAGTTGGGCCTGAAGGGGAATGCCCAGGAGCAGAAGCAGCAGGGCGGCGGCCAGGAGCAGGAGGCCCAGACGGCCTGACCGGCTCACATCACGGCGGTAGGACTGGTCGGCCTCCGTCTGGGGGCCGGCTCTGCGGGCCTGCCAGGTCCGCTCCATAGCCTCCGGCTCTGTAAGCAGAGTCTGATACCGGCCCCAGGCCCTGCCCCCTAGCACGGCGGTCCCGCCGGAGAGGACAAACAGGCAGACCCAGACGGCCTCCATCAGGGGCGGCCCGTCAACACCCCGGCGGAGGAGCAGCACCGCCCCGGCGATGCCCAGGACCAGGGCCAGGATGCTGAGGACATAGCGGCGGAGCAGGAAGGACCGGAAGGCGGCGCGCTCCTCCTCCGTCATGGGTGGAATTGGGTTTGGACAGGACACAGGGCTTCCTCCTTTCCAGGATAAAGTTCTCACCGCCGCCGGGCCAGGGCGGCCCGGGCGCCGAGGAAGAACAGGATGTAGGCCAGCATGGAGCCCAGCAGCACCTTCACCAGCATCGGGTCCACTGCCACCAGGACAAAGGCGGCCAGGGCCTGGAGAAAAAATGTCGCCACCCCCGCCAGCTGGGCCGCCTGGGCGGTGAGACGCTGGCTGCGCTCGTCGGTCTCCTGAATCCTGGCCTTTTTCCACCGCTCCGGGTGGCGGAGCATCCACTCGTTGCGCAGCAGGTTGGCCAGTGCGGCGCCGGTGATGCCGCTGGCGCCCCCCAGATAAAAGCCTCGGGCGTGGCCGCTGATGCCGCTGCCGGGCACCAGGAAGAAATAGCACACCAGGCCCGTCGCGCCCACCGCCAGGAGGGCGAGGAATGCCCAGCGGCGCTGGATCAGATTTTTTCCATAGTCAGGGCCCCGTCCGGTCGTTTTTATGAGCATGATTTTTCCTCCTTACAGCTTTTTGGCCCAGCGGCCCATATTGACCATATAAAAGACGCAGTGGAGGACCGTTACGGCGGAGGAGAGAAGGATCCAAAGCGTCTCCTCCCGCACCAGAGAGATCACAAAGGGGACCCACAGCAGGTACAGGGTCCAGTACCAGCTGGACTGAGCGGCCTTCTCCCGGATGGCGATGTTGCGCTCGTCGGTCTCGCTGCGCTGGAGCTCCTTCCGCTCCTGGGGGGACATGTGCCGCTCCACGGCGCCCATGATCACGCTGGAGCCCCCCAGGCCCAGCAGGGCTCCGCCCATGCCGCACATCAGGCCGGTGATCCCGCCGGGCAGATCCAGCAGGGCGGCCGCCGCCATCAGGGCCAGCCCGCCCAGCGCGGCGGCGGCGAGCAGGATCGGTTTCAGCTTCTTCATGTCTCTTCCTCCTCGAACAGAAATATCTCCTCAATGGAGCTCCCGAAATATTTGGCGATCTTGTGGGCCAGCAGCAGCGAGGCGTTGTAGCGCCCGTTTTCCAGGGAGATGATGGTCTGCCGGGTGACCTCCACAGCGTCGGCCAGCTCCTCCTGGGTGATGCGCCGCTCCTTTCGGAGCTGAGCGATGCGGTTTTTCACGGCGGTCCTCCTCACGCAAAAATGTTTAGCTTGCTTTACATCTAGAGTATAGCACGCTTTACATTTTGTGTCAAGCAGGCTTTACTATTTTGCCCTTCTTTTTTCTGGGGACCAGATCTTGGAGCACTTCTGGGGCGGAGGAGGGAAGAGCTTGCCCCGCCCGCCTCCATCCGCAGGATGCTCCCAAAAGGGTCCCGCCCCGCAGGGCGGGACCGCCCTTTCATGCCAGCCCCGGCGGCGGGGCATATTTGATGAAAAAGTGCCCTCCCTTCCGCCGCCTGCCCTGTCCGGGTCCACAAAATTTCTGCCTGCCCCTTGCAACTGGGCTCAGCTCCGCTATAATACCTTTGAGATCATAAGGAGGGCGGCCCCATGAGACAGAGACAGACCGGACAGGCGGACAAGCTGGGCATTTACATCCATATCCCCTTCTGCCGGAGCAAGTGCGACTACTGCGACTTCTACTCCCTGGCGGGGCGGGAGGACCGGATGGACGCCTATCAGAAGGCGCTGCTGGCCCACATCCGGGAGACTGCGCCCCTGGCCCAGGGCATCCCGGTAGACACCATCTATTTCGGCGGGGGCACCCCCAGCTGGTACGGGGCCCGGCGCATCCAGGAGTTGCTCTCCGCCCTGAGCAAGCTTTTTCAGGTGGAGAAGGACGCAGAGATCACGGTGGAGGCAAACCCTGACAGCGTGGACCTGCGTGCCCTGCGCCGCCTGCGGAAGGCGGGGGTCAACCGCCTGTCCCTGGGGATGCAGTCCGGCTGCCCCCAGGAGCTGGAGTCCGTCCACCGCCCCCACACCGTCCGACAGGTGGACGAGGCGGTGGCGGCCGCCCGGAAGGCCAAGCTGAACAACGTCTCTCTGGATCTGATCTACGGCCTGCCCGGCCAGACCATGGACAGCTGGAAAGCTACGGTGGAGCACGCCCTGTCCCTGATCCCCCAGCACCTGTCCTGCTACGGACTGAAGGTGGAGGAGGGCACCCCTCTGGCCCGCCGGGCGGCGGAGGGGGAGATCCTGCCCGACGACGACCAGCAGGCAGACCTGTACCTCTGGACCGTGGGCCGGCTGGAGCGGGCCGGCTACCCCCAGTATGAGATCTCCAACTTCGCCAAGCCGGGCTATGAGTCCCGGCACAATCTGCGCTACTGGCTCACCCGGCCCTATATCGGCTTCGGCCCCGGCGCCCACTCCGACTTCGGCGGGCGGCGGTACTCCTTTGTCCGGGACCTGGACCGGTACATCGACGGCGTGCTCAAGGGCGGGGAGATCATCGACAGCGAGGAGCTCATCCCCCAGCGGGAGCGGGGGGGCGAGTACCTGATGCTCCGGCTGCGTACCGCCCAGGGCGTCGAGGAGTGGGAGTACCGCAGCGCCTATTTCATGGACTTTGCCCCCCTGGAGACCCGGCTCCGCCAGTTCCAGGCCCAGGGCTGGGCGGAGCAGGCCGGCGGCCGGTGGCGGCTGACGCCCAAGGGCTTTCTGGTGTCCAATCAGCTCATCGGCGACCTGCTGGAGCGGCAGGAGGAGTCCAGCCTGGACCAGCTGCTCCCCCGGGCCAGGGCCCGCTTTTCCGGCAGCCAGGATGGTCCCTTTGTGGATTCTGTTTAAGAATCGGGAAAATGTTTCCGGCCTTTGGACCGATTTTACACACTTTTCACGCAAATGTAATTTTATTTGCCTTTTGGATATAATAGTGTTACAATATAGTTGTATCAGACCGCCCACAGGCGGGATCTGTTTAGACTACTTATGGCATTTTGCCGTATAGACATAAGGACCTCATTACGTTTGAAGAGGGTGCAGCTTTGACCAAATATTTGATTGAGGGCGGACATCCGCTCCATGGAACCATTGAGATCAGCGGAGCCAAGAACGCCGCTGTCGCCATCATCCCCGCCGCCCTGCTGGTGGACGGGGTCTGCCGCATTGAAAATGTTCCCCAGATCAGCGATGTGACCCTGATCCTCCAGATCCTCCGGGAGCTGGGGGCGGACGTGCGCACCATCAACCGCACCACGGTGGAGATCGACTGTTCCCACATTCGGAACCGTCAGGTCCCCTATGAGCTGGCCCGGAAGATCCGAGCCAGCTATTATCTGGTGGGGGCCCTGCTGGGCCGCTTCGGCTGGGCAGAGGTGCCCCTGCCCGGCGGGTGCAATCTGGGCGGACGGCCCATCGACCAGCACATCAAGGGCTTTGTGGCCATGGGGGCCGAGGTGGACGTGCGCAACGGCCTGATCTATGCCCAGGTCCCCGGCCGGGGCTGCCTGGCCGGCGGGCAGGTCTATCTGGACATCGTCTCCGTGGGCGCCACTATGAACATCATGCTGGCCGCCGCCCTGGCGGAGGGCATGACCGTTATCGAGAACGCCGCCAAGGAGCCCCATATCGTGGACCTGGCCAACTTCCTCAACTCCATGGGGGCCGACATCATGGGCGCCGGCACCGACGTCATCAAGGTGCGGGGCGTCCAGCGCCTGCGGGGCGGCTCCTACTCCATCATCCCCGACCAGATCGAGGCGGGCACCTATATGGCCGCGGTGGCTGCCGCCGGGGGCGAGCTGCTGGTGAAGAACGTCATCCCCAAGCATCTGGACTGCATCAGCGCCAAGCTGGTGGAGATGGGGGTGGATGTGGAGGAGCAGGACGACGCGGTGCTGGTCCGCCGCTCCGGCCCCATCACCCGCACCAATGTGAAGACCATGCCCTATCCCGGCTTTCCCACTGACATGCAGCCCCAGATCGCCGCGGTCCTGTGCCTGGCCCAGGGGACCAGCGTGCTCACCGAGGGCGTGTGGGACAACCGCTACCGCTATGTGGACGAGTTCCGCCGCATGGGGGCCAAGATCCAGGTGGACGGCAAGGTGGCCGTCATCGAGGGGGTCCCCGCCCTGACCGGCGCGCCGGTCCACGCCTGTGACCTGCGGGCCGGGGCAGCCATGGTGATCGCCGGTCTGGCTGCCCAGGGCACCACGGAGATCGACGGGGTGTACCACATCGAGCGGGGCTACGAGACCCTGGTGGAGAAGCTGTCCGGCGTGGGGGCCAAGATCCAGGTGCTCTTCCTGCCCGACGACGAGGCCCAGACCCAGGCGGGCTGACCTTTGCACATGCTCCGGGCGGCGGCGATCTGCCGCCGCCCGTTTTCGCGCCCTGGGGGGCGCCACTCTTTCTCCGGGAGGCGGCACATGGAAGTGTGTACTCTGGCCAGCGGCTCCAGCGGGAATTCCCTGCTGATCTGCTGCGGTTCTACTTATGTTTTGCTGGACGCGGGCATCTCCGCCCGCCGGATCACCTCTGCCCTGAAGGCGCTGGGGGCCGATCCCACCCGGCTCAGCGCGGTGCTGGTCACCCACGAGCACACCGACCACGTCTCCGGTCTGGCCACCCTGACCAAGCAGCTGGGGGTGCCCGTTTACGCCACCGCCCCCACTCTGGACCGCCTGGAGCGAAAAGTCCCAGCACTGGCGCAGCTGGGCCGGGCGCTGGAGGCCGGCACCGGCTTCCAGCTGGGGGAATTGTGGGTGGAGTCCTTCTCCACCCCCCACGACGCCGCGGGCAGTGTGGGTTACGCCGTCACCGGCGGCGGGGCGCGGATGGCCCTGGCCACCGATCTGGGCCACCTGACCCCCCAGGTGTGGGATGCGGCGCGGGGGGCGGACCTGCTGGTGTGTGAGACCAATCACGACGAGGACTGGGTCCGCTCCGGCCCCTATCCCTACGCCCTGAAGCAGCGCATCCTGGGGGACTTCGGCCACCTGTCCAATGAGGCGGGGGCCGAGCTGGCCGGCCGGGCTGCCCTGGCCGGGACCCGGACCATCCTGCTGGCCCACCTGTCCTCCGAGAACAATACCCCAGCCCGGGCCCGAGAGGTGGTCTCCCGCCGCCTGTCCGCCCTGGGGGTGCGGCCGGAGGAGGACATCACCCTGGCGGTAGCCCCCCGGTCGGAGTGCGGGGCGCTGTACCGGCTGGAGCGGGGCGGAGCTCTCCGGGCCTTTCCGGCAAGGGAGGCATCCCTGTGCTGAGCGTCTATCTGATCTGTGTGGGCAAGCTGAAGGAGAAATTCTATCAGGAGGCCTGTGCCGAATACATCAAGCGCCTGTCCCCCTACTGCAGGCTCACCCTGGTGGAGCTGCCTGAGGAGAAGCTGCCCCAGGACCCCTCTCAGGCGCAGATCGACGCCGCCCTGGAGAAGGAGAGCCAGGCCATCCGGGCCAAGCTGCCCCCCAGCACCAGCCTGGTGTGCCTGTGCGTGGAGGGCAGGCTGCGCTCCAGCGAGGAGCTGTCCGCTTTGGTGGGGACCTGGGAGCACAGCTCCGCCAAGCACCTGGCCTTTGTCATCGGCGGCTCCTACGGCCTGGCGGAGCGCCTGAAGGGGGAGTCCTGGGTCAAACTGTCCATGTCCCCCATGACCTTCCCCCACCACCTGGCCCGGGTCATGCTGCTGGAACAGCTCTACCGGGCCTTCAAGATCCGGGAGGGCTCCAGCTACCACAAATGACAGGGTCCCGGGCCTGAAAACATGCTCACCGTGGATCCGTCCAAAAATCCGCTGGAAATTCATGCCTGCCTGTGGTACAATGTCCACAACAGCATGTCCCAGCGGATTTTATTGATTGGAGGTCCTACGATATGTCCTATCTTGATGCTTATCATGCATGGCTGAACAGCCCGGCCCTCTCGGCCGCCGAGAAGGCAGAGCTGGCATCCATCCAGGGCGATGACAAGGAGATCGAATCCCGCTTTTTTGATCAGCTTTCCTTCGGCACCGCGGGCCTGCGGGGCACCATGGGGGTGGGGCTGTACCGGATGAATGTCCATGTCATCCGCCACGCCACCCAGGCCTTTGCCCAGGTCATCCTGGAGGAGGGGCCCCAGGCCGCCGCCAGGGGGGTGGCCGTCTGCTTCGACTGCCGCAACAACTCCGACGTCTTTGCCCGGGAGGCCGCCTGTGTCATGGCGGGCAACGGCATCCCCGTGCGCCTGTTCGAGTCCCTGCGTCCCACCCCGGAGCTGTCCTTCGCGGTGCGGGAGTACGGCTGCATCGCCGGTATCAACGTCACCGCCAGTCACAACCCCAAGGAGTACAACGGCTACAAGGTCTACTGGCAGGACGGTGCCCAGCTGCCCCCCAAGCACGCCGACGAGGTGGCCCGGAAGATGAAGGAGCTGGACGTGTTCGACTGCGTCAAGACTATGGACTATGACCAGGCCGTGGCCCAGGGCAGGATCACGCTGATGGGGGCGGAGACGGACGAGAAGTTCCTGGCCAACGTGATGGAGCAGGTGAACGACAAGGCGGTGGTGGAGCAGATGGCGGACACCTTCACCATGGTGTACACCCCCTTCCACGGCACCGGCTATAAGCTGATCCCCGAGGCCCTCAAGCGCCTGGGCATGAAGCACGTGATCTGCGTGCCCCAGCAGATGGTCATCGATGGCGATTTCCCCACTGTGGTCTCCCCCAACCCGGAGAACCCGGAGGGGTTCTATCTGGCGGTGGAGCTGGCCAAGGAGCACGGCGCGGACTTCATCCTGGGCTCTGACCCGGACGCCGACCGGGTGGGCATCATGGTGCGCACCAAGGAGGACGACTTCGTGGTCATCTCCGGCAACCAGACCGGCGTGCTGCTGCTGGACTACCTGATCGGGGCCAAGCGCCGCACCGGCAAGATGCCCGACAAGCCCGTGGCCCTCAAGACCATCGTCACCACCGAGATGGCCCGCAAGGTGGCCGAGGTCAACGGCCTGCAGTGCTATGACACCTTCACCGGCTTCAAGTTCCTGGCGGAGAAGAAGGACGAGCTGGAGAGCTCCGGTGCGGGGAAGGTCATCTTCTCTTATGAGGAGTCCTACGGCTACATGCTGGGGGACTATGTCCGGGACAAGGACGCCGTCTCCGCCTCGGTGGAGCTGACCGAGATGGCGGCCTGGTATGCCTCCCAGGGCATGACCCTGTATGACGCCCTCCAGGCCCTGTTCAAGAAATACGGCTACTATGGCGAGCGCACCATGAACCTGGTCATGCCCGGCCTGGACGGGCTGAAGAAGATGGCTGACCTGATGGCCGGCCTGCGGGAGCAGCCCCCGGCGGAGATCGCCGGCGTGGCGGTAAAGCAGCAGAAGGACTACAAGGACGGCAGCGTGGTGGAGACAGCGACCGGCGCCAGGTCCCAGATGGAGCTCACCGGTTCCAACGTCCTGCGCTATGAGATGGCCGACGGCACCAGCCTGATCGTCCGTCCCTCCGGCACCGAGCCCAAGGTCAAGGTCTATATCCTGGCCAACGGCGCCGACAAGGAGGAGTGCGACGGAAAGGTGGCCAAGTACGCCGCCTGGGCCGAGAGCCTCAAAGACTGAAAAGACAGGCCGGACACCGGGCCCCGGGCCAAGGAGCGGGCCCCG
>NZ_JANGBZ010000087.1:0-10029 GCF_024462915.1 Clostridium sp. DFI.5.61 | reverse complement strand
TTCTCTTTTGCGTATGAACTTTCCTGGGATTACTGAAGCAGCTGCAGCACGCCCTGGGGGACCTGGTTCGCCTGGGCCAGCATGGCCTGGGCGGACTGGATCAGGATGTTGTTCTTGGTATAAGCCATCATCTCGTCGGCCACGTCGGTGTCACGGATAGTAGCCTCAGCGTCCTGGATGTTCTCCTGCATGACGGACAGGTTGTTGATGGTGTGGTCCAGACGGTTCTGGGTGGCACCCAGGGTGCCGCGGACATCAGACACATAATTGATGGCGTTCTTAATAACATTCAGAGCCTTGGCAGCACCATCCTGATTGCCAATGTCCAAGGTATCAATTTTCAGCGCATCACTATGACAGTCATTAACAGAGACATTCAGCCGATTGAATGTCTCGGATGTATCACCAATCTGTAGAATTAGCTCTTTTCCGGTTCCAGCAAGTGTCACTTTGGTGTTAGTAGTAGTAGTCAGAGTGTACCCCTTATTATCTGCCTCTACCTGCTTTTTCAATTCAGCCAAATCATTAAATTGAGCTTTACTCGCATCAGCTGCACCTGCCATAGTATAGGTCTTGCCATTGATTGTTACCGTATCACCATTTGCAAGCTTGGAAAGATCAATACCATTTGTCTTGTCACCTGCACTTACATTAGAATCCGCGGCCACAGACGCAGAGATGGCGGTATTGAGGTTCAGAACTTTATTGTTCTCCAGGGAGCCATCCAGCAGCTTGATGCCGTTGAAGTTGGCGGAGTCGGCGATGCGGTCGATTTCGTTGCGGAGCTGTACAACCTCTTTCTGAAGCTGGGCGCGGTCGGTCTTGTCCTCAAAGGTGCCGTTGGCGGACTGCTCGGCCAGCTCGTACATGCGGTTGAGCATGTCGTGGACCTCGGTGAGGGCGCCCTCGGCGGTCTGCACCAGGGAGATACCGTCCTTGGCGTTGTCCTGGGCCTTGTCCAGGCCGGTGATCTGGGCGCGCATCTTCTCGGAAATGGCCAGACCCGCGGCGTCGTCGCCGGCCCGGTTGATCTTATAGCCGGAAGACAGCTTCTCCAGGTTCTTGGACAGGGCGCTGGTGTTGTTGGTGTAGTTGCGGTAGGCGTTCATCGCCATGATGTTGTGCTGAATACGCATGATCTTTATTCCTCCTTGATGTTTTGCGGGCAAGTTCCTTCTTGCCCTGCTCTGATCTCCCAGCCTCCGCAGGCCTTCACGGCGGCCAAAAGATCCTGCTGACGAGCAGGCGGGAGACTCCGGATCTCTCTGCCTCCTCTGTGAGTCTCATCGTCCAGGTTTTGAAAAAAATAAGGGGAGCAGGAAAATTTTCCGCTCCCCTGAGACTGCCCGGGAAAGCGGCTCCGCCGCTTTCCCGGGCAGTCTCACAGTTTTATTCCGCCGCCTCCGGGGGCGCCGTGTCCGTCTCAGGCGCCCTTCACATGGCGGGCCAGCTTCTTGTCCTCGATCCGGATGTGGGACACCAGCACCCCCACGATCCGGTTCAGGTCGCCCAGCGCCTTGACGGTGGGGCCCTCCGCGATCAGCGCCTGAGTCGTCTGGGAAAGCTGGCGCTTATAGCCGTCATGAAACTGCTTGTGGGCCGCATAGCCGGGATACTTGCTCTGGACCTGCAGCTTCTCCTCGTCGCCGAAATGCTTATTGACATAGCTGTTCAGAAACTGGGTGGTGGACATGATCTTCTCCCGCCCCACCCCCTGGGCACAGGCATCCATCAGGTCATTGATGGCGTCGAACAGCTGCTTGTGCTCCGCATCGATCAGACTGTTTCCTGTCATCAGATCACTGGTCAGCTCATATTTCATTGCCATAGCTCTATCTCCCCTCAAAATTATGATCGGTCGGATCTTGTTTTGGCGCCTGGGGAAGGTTTTCCTTTCATGCTCCGCCCATCCGCCAGAGAGGGAGCATCCCAAAAACCGCGGCTTATTTTTTATAGGTCTCCCCTATTTCTATATCGTTCAAATATTTTAAAAAATAACCCCTTGCCCCTGACAAAAATTTTTCTTCACTGCCTGCAAACGGGCATACTCTCCAAGAAAACTTGCCCCCGCCGCTTAACTTTTAGATTTTCCGGACGATATTTACAGTGTACTGGTCTGGGGCTTTGGAAGGATATCCGCAGCCGTCTCTTATCCCCCCCTCCTATCTTCCCGGCTGTCCGCTCCCCCAAGTCCCCGGACCAGGGTCCCGCTCCATATTTGTTGAGCATCCGCGAAAGGAGACATTTCCATGGAATTCCGTATCGATCGCGGCGGATTCTCTCCCTTGGGAGAGGTCGGCCGGTATTCTTCCTCCCGCACCCAAAAGGTCTCCGGGGGCTTCCGGCAGAGCTTCGATCAGATCCAGTTTTCAGGGCAGCCCGCCGGCATGCAGGGGCGGGTGCGCCAGCTGACCGCGCAGATCTCTCAACAGATCCGGACCCGCCCCACCTGTCACGAGATAGAGGCGCTCCGTCAGCAGGTCCAGGACGGCCTCTATTCCGTGGACCCCGGTCAGATCGCCGCCCGCATGCTGCTGCAGGGAAAGGACTGACATATGGTGGATTTTTCTGAATATCTGAATTTTCTGGAGGAGCTGGAGCACACGCTCCAGCAGCTCGTTGACGTTGAACAGAAGAAGTCAGCCGCTGTCAGCGCCCGGGATCTGGATGCGCTGAACGACTGCATGAAGCGGGAGCAGGCCTTTTCCATGACCCTGAAGGGCTTTGAGCAAAAGCGCGCGCGTCTCCTCGCCGCACTGGGGCTGGAGGATGTCTCCCTCCGGGAGCTTCCCAGCCGCTGTCCTCCAGAGCACCGGGAGGCCGCCAGACGCATGTCAGAGCGGCTTATCAACCAATACCGCATCCTGAGCAGCGCCCAGGAGCCCTCCCGCATTTTGATGGAGAGCCGGCTCCGGCTGATCGAAGAGGAGCTGCAGCGCAGAGGGCTGGAGGAAGAAGGTCCCTCCACCGCCAGCCGCACCGGCTCCGACACACACACCGATCTCAGAGTCTGAGGAGGCCGATCATGAGCAGTACATTTGGTTCCTTCAATACAGTCCGTCTCGGCATCTATGCCGCCCAAAAGGGGCTGGACGTGACTGGAAACAATATCACCAACATCAATACAGCGGGATATACCCGCCAGCGGCTGGATCAGGTCAGCCTGATCACCTCCGCCTCGGACCGGTATTATTCCCCCTATAAGACCCGGGTGGGGCAGGGCGTTTTGACCACCGGGGTCTCCCAGCTCCGGGACCCCGGGCTGGATATCGCCTACCGCAATGCTTCGGCTGACGTGGGCGCCGCCGACGCCAAGCTGGCCGGTCTGGAAAAGCTGGCCTCCATCCTGGATGAGGTGGGCAAGGGGGACGGTGAGCAGGATGACGGCGTTCTCCTCAACCAGCTCAACGACCTGCGCGATCTGATCAACAAGGCCATCACCAGCGGTCTTGACTCCACCCAGGAGGGACTGATCCGCGCCTCGGCCAAGGCCCTCTGCTCCCTGTTCAACGATGCCGCAGATAAGCTTGCGGACATGACGGAGACCTGGGAGACTCAGCTCAAGGACCAGGTAGACACCGTCAATAACATCCTGACCAGCCTGCGGGACCTGAATATATCCATCCGGGATGCGGACATCCGGGGAGATGCCGCCCTGGAGCTGCGGGACCAGCGCAATCTCCTGCTGGATCAGCTGAGTCAGTACATGGATATCGACGTAAAATATGAGATGGAGGACGTGGGCGCCGGCCTGATGGTGGAAAAAATGACCGTTACGCTGGGCACCGGCGGCAAGGATACGCTGGTGGACGGAAAATACGCCACTAAGCTTGAGACGGGGGACGCCACGAAGGGCTATCTGATTTCCCTACACCCTCTACAGGACAAAACTGGGAACAAACATCCTCAAGCCCCGAATGCCCCGAAACAGCTAGATGATAACGACCTGTACGGAGCGCTCCAGTCCACCCGTGAAATGCTGACCGAAGCCGGCGAATACACGATAAACGGCACCACCAATGACCCGAATGCCGCTGTAAAGCGGGGCATCCCCTACTATCAGAAGGCTTTGGATTCCCTGGCCCATGAATTTGCCGCCGCTATGAACGAGCTGAATCATATTTACGATGATAAGGGAAATCTGCTCGCGGGTGGAAATCTGTTCAGCATGGGCAGCGCCACCAACGACGCCAGCGCCATCACCGCAGCGAACATCTCCATCTCCCAGGCCTGGGCAGAGGATAAGGTCTCTCTCCAGGCCTCCACCAAACCGGATGCCCCCAGCGGTGATACCTCCAATCTCTCCAAGTTCCTGGCCCTCTTTGACCAGAAGATAAAATTCGATCCCGACCACGTCGCCGGGGGAGATGCAGTGGGAGAGGCTTATCACGGCACCTTCGAGGACATGCTGCTCCATGTGCAGTCCGTTCTGGCCGAGGACCAGATGACCACCACCGCCCTGCTGACCAACTACTCCGCAACGGCCAGCGAGGTCTATACAGACCGTGAGGGCGTCATGGGGGTGGATCTAAACGATGAAGCCACCAGCCTGATGACCTATCAAAAGGCTTATACCGCCGCCTGCCGGCTGATGACCGTGCTGGAGGAGGCTTTGGACTCCCTCATCAACGGCACTGTGGTCTGACCTTCGGCATTTTTTCATAATGAGGTGAATCAACTATGATCCGCGTGACCACCAACAGCACGCTCCATATGTATCAGTCCAATCTGATGCAGAGTTCCAATCAGCTGTACAGCGCCATGGAAAAGCTCATGACGGGGCGGAATTTTGACTCCTACGCCTCCAATCCCGCCGGGGCCACCCGCGCCTTTAAGCTTCACAGTGCGCTGAACGCCGTCAATGCCCAAGCTGCCAACAACGAAACTGTCCTGAATAAATTTGGCACCGCTTACTCCATTTTGGATGAGGTGACCAACGAGCTCACCCACGACCTGGCGCAGGCTCCCGCACTGGGCGGCCTGGACAACAGCCATCTCAGCTCGCTCAACTCCTACGCCCAGGTCATCCGCTCGGGCGCGGACGCCATTGTTCAAGTGCTCAATGGCAAGTATGAGAACGACTTTATTTTTAACGGCTCCGAAACAGGAGAGGCTCCCTTCGCCATTCAGGAGGATCAGAGCCAGAATCCCCCCGTGGATGTGCTTACCTTCCGGGGCTGGAGGGTGGATGTTCCGGACAACGATGACGTCTATCTGGACCTGAACGGAAAAGAAGTTCTGGAAAATGGAGTGCCGTTGACAAACTCAGACGTCCACGACAAGCTGACGGACATGGCCGGAGAAACTCTGTATGTGGATGTGGGACTCGGCTTCCAGCTGGACAGAAATGGAGCCGTGATCCCCTCCACCGCCTTTGATTCCGCTCTGTCCGGGATGGATATCCTCGGCTTTGGGCTGGATGAAGATGGAGATCCCAAAAACATCGTTTCCATCATGCTGCGCATCTCTGATGTGTTCGGCGGCTATCAGCACAATGACGCGGCCAATACAGAGGGGACATGGGGCCCCGCCGGCAACTATGACGATGCCAGCCGTCTGGTAAGCAAATTTGAAAAAGCCCACAACGGCCTTATTCAGGAGCACGTGGAGCTCAGCTCCCAGGCCGACTATCTGGAGACCAATCAGACCCGCCTGAAAAGCACCTTTGACTCGCTGAACAATGAGCTGGTCGCCATTGAGGACATCGACCGGGTAGACGCGATCCTGCAGCTCTCCTATGCCCAGACCTGCTATAACGCCGCTCTTCAGGTAGGCGCTAATGTCATTCCCCAGTCTTTGATGGATTATCTGCGGTAACGGCTCTAGGGCCGGGCCGGAAGGAGACCCGCCCGCCCGTGAGATCGAAATCCCAGCTGCGGATCTGATTAAAAAGGAGTGTGAACATCGATGTATCCGTTGATCGAAATCACCACAGTTCCAATCGAGATCCAGATGAAGGTCACTGACGCTCACCTGGAATATGCCCGAGGAACGGCTCAGATGGAGATCTCCCGTGAACAGGGCGGGCTCAATATCCGCAGCCATCCCATCCGGGTCAATATTGACACCTTTGAGGCTCGCAGCTCCGTTACTCCCACCACGGCCCAGCTGATCCAGCAGCAGGCGCAAAACGGAGTACAGGGTGCTTATCAGGCCACCTCTGTATTGGCCCGGGAGGGGCGTATGATGATGGAAGCCAAAATCGATCAGGATATCATTCCTCAGCTTGCCCGGCAGCAGACTGCGGAAGGACCTTTGAATGTAAACATCGATTTTCTCCCCAGCGCCGCCCCTGACCTCTCCTGGGAGGGAGGTGAGCTGAGCATCCGCTATGAGATGGACAAACTGAACTTCAACTGGCGCATGAATCAGATGAATTTCACCTTTGTACCCGGGGATATTGAATTTACCATGACTCAGCGCCCAGATGTCATCATCAAATATGTGGGCGGTCCGCTGTACGTCCCCCCCTCCTCTGATCCAAATTATGAGCCCATTGATATGCAGGCATAACAGGAGGGATCGATCTTGCATCTCATGACAAAATATTTTGGCCAAATCGACTATGATCCCACCGAGGTGCTCTCGTTTCCGAATGGGATCTTTGGATTTGAAGAGGAGAAGCAGTTTCTGCTTCTCCCCTTTCATGGGGGCGGAGGCAATCTGCTCTGCTTTCAGAGCGTTGGCACCCCTTCACTTGCTTTTGTAGCCATGAATCCTTTTTCTCTGGATCCAAATTATGCTCCTGTTCTGTCAGATGAGGAACTCTACCTTATGGGGGTCTCCTCCAGCCAGGACCTGTGCTATTATGTCCTGTGTGTCGTCCGGGAGCCTGTAGGCGAGAGTACCGTGAATTTGAAATGTCCCATTGTGATCCATGCTGAGGAGAAAAAAGCGGTCCAGGTCATTTTGGATACCGGAACTTATCATATGCGCCACCGGCTTTCTGAGTTTCGATCTGAGGAGGCGGGGTCTGTATGCTGATTTTGCGTCGAAAGGGCGGAGAATCGCTTGTCATAGGCGATCAGATCAGTGTGACCATCCTCTCGGTCGACGCCAGCGGCACCGTCATGCTGGGCATCAATGCCCCAAAAGACGTGCTGATCCTGCGCAGCGAGCTCCAACAGGCGGCCTCTGTCAACCTTGACTCGGCCAATGTGGATTGCGTCAAATTGGTGGAGGATCTGGAAAAATCTCTGCTTCATCCCTGATCCCAGCTCTTGCGTACTGTGCTCCATCCCGGACCTGTGCATGTTCTTGTTGATGAGCACCATGTTAAGATCTGGAATACGTTTGCTGCCGCAGAGGGTGGAGATCTGGGTGATGTATCCCTGCAATCGATACTCTTCAAAGTCCATGTTCACAGGTTTCGTTCCTATCGGAACAGCTTCTTGTCTGGGGGCTCCAAATCCCTACTGATAGTCAAGGATATATTTTTCCGGCTGAGGCAACAGTTCTTCCTGAATGATCTTTCCCGTCAGAGACACCATGGTGTTCTGTAAGGCTTCTGGAAATGGAAGTTCATAAGCTAATGGAATTGCCCTGCCGGGCCAGCCTGTCCAGGCCACCCGCTTCCTGCAGCGCGCCAACAAATAGGGCAGTGTCACAAAATGAAGGACCAGGTCAAATGACCTGGTCCTTTATTTTGTTATCTCGGCAAAAGCGGCCGCATTTTTTGTGAAAAATGGGACTAGACCAGTGAAACCGCGGCAGCACAAGGGTCCCTACTGATTATCCCAATTATATCAGGTTCCCCCAACGGCGCGGCCGGCCCCATTGGACCTACCGGGCCCACGGGAGCCACCGGGGCTACGGGTGCCACGGGCGCAACGGGCGCTACCGGAGCCACGGGTCCCACTGGACCGGCCGGTCCTGCCGGTCCTATCGGCCCCACAGGTCCCACCGGCCCTGCCGGTGAAGGGCTGAATGATGTCACACAGTTCGTTCCCGGGGTACCGTATGACCTGGGCACACTGGTCTACTACAACGGTGCCCTCTACCGCACCAACCGCAGCGGCGCTACCGGGACGCCGGGCTCCTCGGCGGACTTTGATCTGGTCACCGTGACCGGCCCCACCGGAGCCACAGGCCCTGCCGGCGCCACAGGCGCGACAGGTGCCACCGGTCCTACCGGACCTGCCGGCCCTGCTGGTGCGACAGGCGCGACGGGTGCGACGGGTGCCGAGGGCCCCACCGGGCCTGCTGGTCCTGCCGGACCCGCTGGCGCAACGGGTGCCACCGGACCTGCCGGCCCTGCCGGGCCAACCGGTCCTACTGGACCTACTGGGCCTGCCGGTGCAACTGGAGCGGCGGGTGCCGCCGGCGCTGAGGGCCCCACCGGTCCCACCGGCCCTGCCGGCGCAACGGGCGCTACCGGACCTGCCGGCTCTCCTCCCCCGCTGAATGCACTGTATGCCACCAATGTGGGGACTCAGACACTGGCTTCCACCGGCGATGACGCCTCCTTTGACACCAACCAGGTGGAAGAAGGATCTGCCATTACCCATACCGCCAGCACCCCCACCTTTACGCTGGGTGAGTCAGGGATTTACCTGATCTCCTACTCTGCGGTGGCGTCCAACACCACCAGCACCGGGACTGTAGGTGTGGAGCTGGAGAACAACTCGACTCCCGTCCCCGGCAGCGAGAGCCAAGCCACCATTGCCACCACCTCCAATGTCGCCAACCTGGCGGCCACGGTGCTGGTAAATGTGACCGGAACGGCTACCATTACACTGGCCTCTACCGAAAACAATGTGACCCTGACTGAGGCCGCCATCGTGATCCAAAAGCTGAACTGATCAAAAGATACTGCCCGGGCAGAGCCTTGAGGCATAAAGCGGGGTGGATGGTACGATGTGCCGTCCACCCCGCCTCTCAGAAGGAGGAGTGACAGTCATGAGGATCGCGGTCTATGCGATCTGTAAAAACGAATCCCAGTTTGTGGACCGGTGGATGGATTCCATGTCCGAAGCAGATCAGGTGGTGGTGCTGGATACCGGTTCTACGGATGACACAGTGGAACGCCTTAAAAAGCGGGGCGCTCAGGTCACGGTAGAGCTCATCTCTCCTTGGCGGTTCGACGTGGCCCGCAACCGCTCTCTGGACCTAGTATCGGAGGACACAGACATCTGTGTGTGCACCGATCTGGATGAGGTGTTTCACCCCGGATGGCGGGCTGCGCTGGAGCGGGCCTGGCAGCCGGGGGCCGGACAGGCGACCTACCGCTATACTTGGAGTTTCAACCCTGACGGCAGCGAGGGGGTGGTCTTCTGGTATGAAAAGGCCCATGCCAGGTACGGCTATCAGTGGATACACCCGGTCCACGAGGTCCTTAAATGGGTGGGCGAGGGGGTCCCCGGCCCCACCGTGACGGTAGAGGGGATGCAGCTGGACCACCACCCCGACCCCACAAAGTCCCGGGGACAGTACTTGCCTCTGCTGGAACTGTCCGTGGAGGAGGAGCCGGAGGATGACCGGAACACCCACTATTTGGGCCGGGAGTACATGTACCGGGGCCGCTGGGACGACTGCATCCGCACCCTGGAGCACCACCTGTCCATGCCCACCGCCACCTGGAAAGATGAGCGGGCGGCCTCCATGCGGTATATCGCCCTGTCCTGGCTCCGAAAGGGAGACCGGGCCCGAGCACGGGACTGGTATCTCCGTGCCATTGCAGAGGCCCCCCATCTGCGGGAGCCGTATATGGATCTAGCCAGGATGCTGTATGACATGGAGGAATGGGATGGAGTGCTCTACTTTACCGGCTGTGCCCTGTCCATCACTATCCGCCCAAAAACCTATATCTGTGAGGCGGACTCCTGGGGCAGCTTGCCCCACGACCTTCGCTGTCAGGCCCTTTTTCAGACTGGGCGGAGGGCCTTGGCGCTGGATGAGGCCAGGGCTGCCCTCGCCTGTGCTCCATCGGACCCGCGGCTGCGGGGCAATGTAGCGGTGCTGGAACAGCTGCTTGGAGAGACGGAGAGGGGGGGGGGGGGGGGGGGGGGGCGGGGGGGGCGGGGCGGGGGG
>NZ_JANGBZ010000086.1:0-10242 GCF_024462915.1 Clostridium sp. DFI.5.61 | reverse complement strand
CGGTCTCAGGACCGCGCCGGGGCAGTTCAGTTGGAAGAAGGGGCTTCAGCCCTTAGTGATGGTCACAGCGTCGTTGTTGGCAAAGGCGGAGGGGCTGTAATAGCGGGTGCCGTCCTCGGCCAGGCGGTAGTGCTCCAGGAAGTCCCAGGCCAGCCGGAACTCCTCGGGGTAGCAGTTGTGCTCCCGGGCCAGGGTGCGGGTGAACTGGACCAGGGGGATGCTGTTGCTGTCCGCCCAGGTGTAGGTGTAGTAGCGGCCGCTCTCGTCATAGCTGGAGCAGGCGGCCAGGAAGCTGGCGTGGTCGTTGGGGGTGAAGGTCACATCCAGGCCGTTCATCTTCTGCGCGCCGGTGACCCAGTCATGGATGGAATTGTTATCACCGGAGAGCCAGGGAGCGGCCACCAAGCTGTCGATGTCGGCCTGACCGGCCAGCAGATAGCTGGGCATCATGCTGTCAGCGGTAAACTGGGTGTTGTTGAAGGAGGTGGAGGCCACAGCGGCGAAGTAGTAGGCCTCGCTGTTGTGGGTCAGGGTCTGGACCGTCCGGCTGCCCAAGGAATGGCCGGTGCCGTACACCCGGGTGAGGTCCATCTGGACACCAGCCTGCTTGCTGACCACCTGGTCCAGCAGCAGCAGGGCGGAGCGGGTCATGTTGACGTTGTCCTCTTCATCGCCATAAATCAGGCTGGAGGCGCTGGAGTTGCAATACTCGCCCATGATGAGCAGGACGCAGCCCTCGTCGTTGGCCACGGCCCAGTAGCCGGAGCAGTCCATAAAGGTAGAGGCGGCCTGAGTCATACCGGGGAAGACCACTAGGACAGGAGCGCCCTCAGCACTGTTGTTTTTCACAGAGTCGGGGATGTAAATCAGAGACTCGCGGGGGTCCAGGACGCCGTTGCTGTCATAGTCGTTGAAAGCGGAGATGCAGGAGTACACTGTACCGCCCACCAAGCTACCGGGGACGGAGACCCGGGTGGACTCCAGGGCCCGCAGCTCCACAGTGGCATCGCTGCCGTCATAGCCATCGAAGGTATAGGTGGCGATGGCCTTGCCGCTCTCCGCAGCAGTCCGGGCAGCCTTGGTGGCCTGATAGTAGTCCAGACGGTAGGCCAGGTTGTTGCTGTAAGCAAATTGATAGGTGTAGCGGGTGTAGGCGGCCAGGAAGTCCCGGATCTGGGCGGCGTTCAGGTCAGCGCCGTCCTCCACCCGGACCTGAGAGATGCCGTAGCGGGTATTGGGGTCCCATGTCTTGGCGTTCTGGTTGGCATAGCGGGTAGTCCAGGAGCTGGAGGAGATGCTTTGACGATACAGCCCATCCACTGTGGGGACAGCATAGGCGTCATTGACGTTCTTCCAGTAGCTGACGCTGGCATCCCCCTGGGGATAGCCGGCGAAGAGGGTGGGCACAGGGACATCCGCATTGGTCATGAACTTCGCGGAGGCGATGGCACCGTCGTTCTTCATGTCAGTCAGGGTGGCAGTGAAGTCCTCATCGCTATAGCCGGGGTGATAGGTGCTCACGTTATAGCCGTTATAGGTGCGGGCAGCGGCCTGGTCCAGATAGCCGGAGCCCACGCTCTTGCCGCCGATGAAGGCCTGGCTGATGACGTACAGGGGGTTCTCGGCGGTCCAGGACTCCAGCACCGCGCAGCCCTCGCCGTAGCCTACATAGTAGTTGCAGGAGTGGCCGGTGAAGAAGGAACAGGTGGTGCCGTCGCTGAGGGTCACCTTGCCGGTCTGGACCACGCCGCCGGGGGCGGTCTCGCGGGTGCCGCCGGCGTCGTTGCCGATCACCTCGCCCAGGCAGGCCTCCAGATAGGCGGCCTCGCTGTCAGGGGTGCCCCAGCCGCCCTGGCCGGGCTCCAGGACAAAGAGGAGCTCGCCATAGGTGTCGGCCTGCTCCAGCCAGCCCTGCTCCTGAAGGAAGGCGTAGGGGTCCGCAATGCCGTCGGGCAGGGCTATGACGGTGATGTAGGCGCGGAGGGCGGCGTGCTGGCCCACATAGAGCTTGAAGGAGCGGCCGGCGGCCTCGCCGTCCTGGAAGGTGTAGGTGTAATAGCCGATGACGGGGTGCTCATTGACTTCAGTGCGGTCGATGGGCAGGGAGCGGGTCTCGCCGCTCCTGCTGGTGTGGGAGAGCAGATACCGGTTGAGATCGGTGGGCGCGGCGGAGGCCGCGGAGGCGCCCACAGACAGGCCCAGGACCAGGGCCATTGCCAGAAGCAGGGACAAAGCTCGTTTGCGCATGATGATTTCCTCCTCATTCCCTCGTTTGTTGGTGCGTACTGGGCGCGGGCATCGCTGTCAGCGGAGTCTAAAGACAGCAATTAGACAAAATTTACAATTTTTCCTGCGCTTTCGTCTTTATTATAGCTGTTTTGACTGCCGCTTTCCAGTGAGAAATTTTAATAAATGGATGGGGAAAATGCATGGGATGGGGTGAGAGAGGGGAAGGAGGTCAGCGGGGCCGGGAAGAGGACCGGATGGAAAGGGCGGAGCATACCCGGCCCAGGGTGAAGCGGTACATGCCATATAAGAACAGAGAGAGGACGAGGACCACCAGGGCGCAGTTGGCCAGGCCGGCCAGCTCGCCGGGAGTGAAGCTGCCGCTGTTGAAGTACAGGATCATGGCGAAGAAGGCGTAGATCAGCAGGGTGCCCGTGCACAGGGGGACGAAGAACACCCGGGAGATCTGCCCCTTTACCGTGCGGCGGAGGAAGGCGTTGGAGGCCCCCAGATGCCGCAGGTCGTCATAGACCCGGGCGTTGGTCATGGCGATGGTCATGCAGCGGGTAAAGAGGATGACCACCATAGCGGCAAAGCAGACGATGGAGACAAAGACGAACAGCATCAGAAAGACCGCCATGGTAGTGGTGAAGTCCGCCTGGTCCAGCACCCGGAAGCGGGGCATGTATTTCCAGGAATTCCGGAAGTTGCTGGAATCCCGCTGGTCATATTCAATGGGAGAAAATCCATTGGGTTCCAGATGGGCCGGGTCCAGGAAGTAGTAGCCCTTCTCTGCCAGATAACGGTCCCGGACCACCGGGTCCCAACCGTCGAAGAGGGCCACCTCGGGGCCGGAGCGGTCCACGATCTCGTCGAACAGGGCCCTTGCAAAGAAGTAGGTGTCCTCCTCGTCCTCCACGTCAAAGACGGCCACCACCTCCCGCCATTCATCGGGCAGGCCCTGGGTGATGCGGGCATAATCCCCGTCGTCCAGCACCCGGTATCCCAGAAGGGAGGTGCTGCGCAGGGGCTCGGCCGGCGTGACGGCCAGCTGTTCCCCGGTGAGGTGGTTGGTGACCAGGGAGATGCTGTTCCCGGCGCCGCTGCTATCCCCGTTGCGGTCATAGACTGTGGCCGCTGTACCGGGTTCCAGATCCAGGTCATCCCCGGTAAGGATGTTCCAGGCGCTCTCCGACAGGAACACATCAGAGGCAGTTTCCTCACAGTAAACCACATCGTAGGTGGCGCCCAGGGGGCCCTCCGATACAACATCGGCGTAGCCGTCGTAGGCGAGCACCGCACCGGACTGCTGGGCGTAGCGGGTGACAGTCACTCCCATCTCCTCTGCCAGATGGAGCACCTCCTCCCGGCCGGGCATGTCCTGGTCAGCCCGGTAGTGGAACAGGTAATCGAATTCCCGGTCCTCCGTTGTGGACGAGGTGCCGCTGCTCAGCATAGGGATATAGAAAGCGGCAAAGTAGGCCCCGGCGGCCAGCACCGTCACCACCACCATATTCCGCACGGTCTGGCGTCCCTGGAACTTCATCATGCTGGAGGTGATCAGGTCCCTGTAGCGGCTGCTGCCCCGCCGCCAGCCGTTGACTACCGTGTGGAGGAGAATCATGTAGAGGCCGGCCAGGGCGGGCAGATAGAACAGGGCCGTCAGGGCATCGGGGGCGTACCAGTGAAGGACCAAAATAAAAAATTTGGGGGCCATATAGCCCAGAAAGCCGCCCGCCGCCAGCAGGATGATGCCCAGAGGACCGTACCACCGGGGGACCGCACGGATGGGCTCAGACTTCCGGGACTCGTTGACCACGTCCAGGATGTTGGTCCGCCGCAAAAAGCGGCCCAGCATAACAAACAGCATGACAACCACAAAGAGGGAGAAGGCCAGGGCCAGCAGATAGGCATGGGGGTCAAAGGCCAGGGCCATCTCCTCTGAGTCCACCAGCAGGAGCCGGAACCCCTGCCAGATGAACCAGGCCAGCGGGGTGCCCAGCAGGGCACCCAGGGCACAGGCAGACAGGGACATCAGAGCCAGCTCCCCCGTCAGCACCCGGCGCAGCTGGTCCTTGGAGGCACCCAGGGCCAGCAGGATGCCCACATCCCGGGACTTGTGGCGGAAGAACAGGCCGGAGGCGTAGGTGGTGAATACGCCGCAGCCCAGGACAGCCAGCACGAAGATCATGGTCATCTGCTTGCGGCTGTCGCCCCCCTCGGGAAAGACGGAGAGCACCGTGGGGGAACCCATCATGGAGGCGTAGGCGGTGATGAGGAGCACGGAGACGAAACAGCACAGGGTGAGCAGGGCATACTGCCCCAGGCTCTTCCGCCGCAGGGCGGCGGTCACTTGGGAGAAACGTGTCATTGGGCGCTCGCCTCCCCCATCTCCCGCACCGCGTCCAGCAGCTCGTCCTGGAAGGTGCGTCGGTCCTTCTCGCCGCGGGCCAGGGTGCGCCACACCCCCCCGTCCCGCAGGATGATCACCCGGTCGCAGAAGGAGGCGGCAAAGGAGTCGTGGGTCACCATGAAGATGGTGGCCTCCAGGTCCGCCTTGGCCTGGAGAAAGGCGTCGATCACCGCCCGGGAGGAGCGGGAATCCAGATTTCCGGTGGGCTCGTCGGCCAGCAGGAGCATGGGGTGGTTGATGAGGGCGCGGGCCACAGCGGTGCGCTGCTTCTCGCCGCCGGAGATCTCCGCCGGATACTTGTCCCGGATGGCACCGATGCCGAAGATGCCGCACAGGCGGTCGGCGGCCTGCTCCATGTCGCCTCCGGTCTCCCCGGCGATGATGCGGGGCAGGAGGATGTTGTCCCGGACCGTGAGGCCGTCCAGCAGCAGGAAGTCCTGGAACACGAAGCCCAGCTTCTTGTTGCGCACTGCGGCCAGGGTGTCCTCGTCCAGCCGGGCCAGCTCCTGGCTGCCCAGGCGGATGCTGCCCGAGTCGGCGGGGATGTAGCAGGAGATGCAGTTGAGCAGGGTGGTCTTACCCGAGCCGGAGGGGCCCATCACGGCCACAAATTCCCCCTTTGCCACCTCCAGGGACACGCCCTTGAGCACCTCATAGGTGGTCTTGCCTACCTGATAGCTTTTGTGCAGATCTTGTACAGAGAGCATAGTGATCCTTCCTTTCTGCTCCCAGCATAGCAGGGGAGGTGGATGGGAAGCAACCGCCCCTGTCACAGACGGCGGGCCGGGTGAAAATTTTGGGGATGGGATGTCATATTTGACCGCTCTGCTGTCAAACTTGGTTTGGAAGGGAAGCAGAAATGTGGTATCATACTCTCTGTACACTGAGAGGGAGAAAAATTCCGGGAAAACAGGGGCCGCCCCGGCGGGGAGGCGCGGCACAAGGCCATGGGAGGTGGACGGTTTGCTTCAGATCGGGATCTGCGACGACGCACGGGAATCCCGCTTCCAGCTGCGGGTGCTGCTGGAGCGGGCGCTGGAGGGGCGGTCCGCGCCGGCGCGGCTGCTGGAGTTCTCCTCCGGAGATGCGCTGCTGGGCTGGATGGACCGGCATGCGGGGGAGCTGGATCTGGTGTTCCTGGACATCGAGATGGAGGGGACCAACGGCATGGACACGGCCAGGGCCCTGCGGGAGGCAGACCAGAGCCTCCAGCTGGTATTTGTCACAGGGTACAGTGACTATGTGTTTGACGGCTATGAGGTGGGAGCCTTGGGATACCTGCTCAAGCCCGCCGGGGCGGAGGAACTGGAGAAGGTCCTCACCCGAGCGCTGACCGCCCTCCAGCGGCAGGAGGAGGAGCTCTTCTTCTGCCGCAGCGGTGAGGTGTTCTACCGCATCCGGCGGGACGCCATCCTGTACTTCCGCTCAGACCGGCGGCAGGTGACCTGCGTCACCCCCAGGCGCGCCTATATTTTTTACGGGAAGCTGGACCAGGTGGCTGCCCAGCTGGGGGCGGAGTTCGTCCGCATCCACCAGCGGTATCTGGTCCGGGCGGGGGCGGTGGACCGGGTGACAGGGAGCGAGGTGTGGGTAGGGGAGGAGATCCTGCCCATCAGCCGCTCCTGCCAGCGGGAGGCGCTGCTTGCCTTGACACGGGCGGCGCTGGAGTAGGGAGGGAATGGGAATGATCGTTCTGCCTGTATGGAAGGAGCTGCTGCAATGGGGGCCGCTCTTGCTGGGAGGCGCAGCCATGGGCTCGACAGTGGAGCGGGTGCTGGGGCCGTGCCGGAGCTGGCCGCGCCGGGGGGCGCTGTATCTGCTGCTTGGGTTCACCCTGGGGCTGCCCGCCTGGGTGGGGGACCACAACCCCATCCTTCTGTTCCTCCCCTTCCTGACGGTATTCCTCCTGTGCGGCGGGGGACGCCCTCAGGCCCGGCTGGTGGCTGGAGGCATCTTTTATACGCTGCTGGTCCCCATTGGGATGATGGCGGATACAGTGCTCAAACAGGCGATCAACAGTGTGTCGCACAACGGGGAGAGGGTGGGGAGCAATCTGGTGAAGCTGGTATGCTGGGCGGTGCTGGTGCCGGTGATCTGGAAGCTGGTGCGGAGACCTGTGCGCCTGTCCTCCCGCCTGTGGAAGCTGCTGGGCGGGCTGACGCTGGCCCCCCTGATGGCCACCCTGTCCTTCTCCCTATGGGGGACCGGAATGGTGGGAGACGAGCTGGTGGATCACTTCGTGGAGGGGATCGCCTATACCATCCTGCCCTTTGCCTCCCTGTCCGCCCTGGCCCTGCTGGCAGCCCTGGCCGTGCTCTCCCGGCACGAGGAGTTGGAGGAGGAGAACCGGCTGGCCGGACTGCGGGAGGTGTACTACCAGGGGCTCCGGCAGGAGCAGGCCCAGGTGCGCGCCCTGCGCCATGACATGCGCAACCACCTGTCCGCCCTGCTGGGTCTGCTGGAGCGGGGCAGCTGGGAGGAGGCGGAGCGGTATCTGCGGCAGCTGGGCGGTTCCCCAGCCCTCACCGGACACAGGCGCTTCTGCGGTAATGAGACCGTGGATGTGGTCCTTGCCTCCAAGGCTGCCGCCCTGGAGGAGGCGGGGCTGACGGGGGAATTTCAGGTTAGCCTGCCTGAGCAGATGGATATCCCGGCGCCGGAGCTGTGCGCCCTGCTGGGAAATGCCCTGGATAACGCCATCGAGGGGGCAGCGGGGGCGGAGGACCGGACGGTGCGGCTGAGGGCCCGGGCGGACAAGGGGCTGCTGATGCTGCGGGTGGAGAATGCCTTGGGACGTCCCGTAAAGCGGGGACCGGACGGAGCCTTTGTGACAACGAAGGGGGAGCGGGAGGCCCACGGCTTTGGCCTGGCGGGGATGGAAGAGATCGCCCGCCGCCGGGGCGGCTCCTTGGAGGCAAAGGCGGAGGGCGGGCGCTTCCAGCTGACGGTCTGCCTGCCCCTGGATGGGGGAAACTGAGCCTCTGGGGACAGCGGAGACAGAAGGCGGGGACAGAGCAAGCCCCCCGGCGCCGCGGCGCCGGAGGGCTTGCTATTTGTCTGGTTCGGTTCAGGACTCTGCTTGGTCCAAATGACGCAGGCCGGCGATGTCGCTCACCGGAACGGAGAAGACCATAGCCTGGGCGGGCGTCTGAATGCCGGCCTGGGCCATGATGGCCTTCATGATGTTCTTCTTGTCCTGGGAGCGGGTCAGGATAAAGACCAACTCCCGCTCAGAGGCGATAGAGACGCCGAAAAACTTTTTGGCCAGTTCCATACCGGTCCCCTTGGCGTGGATGGTGGTCCCGCCAGTGGCGCCCGCGCCGCGGGCGGCCTCCATGACCTGGTCTGTATGCCCCTGATTGGCGATCACCAAGATTAGCTCATGGGCGATCTCTCTCTCCATGGGTTCCTCCCCCTCCTGATTCTGGGTCAGATATTCCTTGACGGACGTGCCGCCGATGCTGGACACGGGCACCGTCATCAGTACGCCGTTGCCCGGCACGTCCAGCCACAGGTCCCGGGCCGCCCTGCGCACCATACACCGGGAATGGGGGGCAAGGCAGAACAGGACCGATTTTTCCGAGGCCTCCAGCCCGAGACAGTCCAGGATCTCCGTGGTGGCGGTCCCCTGTCCCAGCGCGGTGAGAACCAGCGGGATGTCACGGCCGCGGAACCAGTTGATAAACAACTCACACTTGGACCGGTCAGTGATGGTGATGATAAGATCCAATCCGCTCATAGCGGTCACTCCTCCTCGCGTCGTGGGGGCGGCAGCGCCCTCAGAGCTCGATGATGTCATCATCCGCCGGGGCGGTCTGCTCTCCGCTGGTGCCATTCTTCTTCAGGCGGTACTGATAGAGCAGTCCCAGCATCTGGATGGTGATCAGCGGCGTCATGGCCACCATGGCCACCACGCCGAAGGCGTCGGTGATGATGCTTCCGCCAATGGCGTCGCAGGCTCCCATGGCGAAGGGGAGCAGAAAGGTGGCGGTCATAGGGCCGGAGGCTACGCCGCCGGAGTCGAAGGCAATGGCGGTGAAGATCTTCGGCGTGAAAAAGGACATGATGATAGCGGCCAGGTAGCCGGGGATCAGCAGCCAGAAGATGGAGATCCCGGTGAGCACCCGCACCATGGACAGTCCAATCGACATCGCCACGCCGATGGACAGACTGGTGCTCATGGCCCGGCCGGGGATGGCACCGGAGGTGATCTCCTCCACCTGCTTGTTGAGCACGTGGACCGCCGGCTCCGCCTGGACGATGAACCAGCCCATCAGCATGCCGATTGGGATCAGGACCCAGCGATAGGGCAGGGTGGCGATCTGATAGCCCAGATAGTTGCCGGCGGGCATGAAGCCCACATTGACGCCGGTGAGGAACAGTACCAGCCCAATATAAGTATATAAAATACCGACTACGATTTTCAAGACCTTTTTCTTTTTTAATTTCAGGGATACCACCTGAAACACGACAAAAAAGGCGGCGATGGGGGCCAGACACAGGGCCACCTCTGCGATGTACTCGGGGAGACCCTCCTCAAACAGCTTCCAGAGGGCACGGCTGTCCGGAACCTCTGGGATGGAGACAGGGGTGTAGGCCCCAGAGGCGGGGTAGAGCAGGGAGAGGACCATCACGGCCAGGATGGGGCCGATGGAGCACAGAGCCACCAGGCCGAAGCTGTCCTGAGAGGCGTCGGCGTCGCTGCGGATGGAGGAGACGCCCAGGCCCAGGGCCATGATGAAGGGGACGGTCATGGGGCCGGTGGTGACGCCTCCAGAGTCAAAGGCGATGGCGAGAAAGTCCCCGGGGATAAAGGCGGCAAGGGTGAACACGACCAGATAGAAGCCCACCAAGAGACGGTTCAGGGGGACCCGGAACAGGATGCGCAGCAGAGCGATGACAAGGAAGATCCCCACCCCTACGGCCACCGCCCCGATGAGCACCGGGTTGGGCACGCCGGGGACCTGGGTGGCCAGGACCTGGAGGTCGGGCTCGGACACGGTGACGATGACTCCAATGAGGAAGCTTACCGACACCACGATCCACAGCTTGCGGGAGCGGGTCATGGCCGCGCCTACCCGCTCGCCAATGGGGGTCATGGCCTGATCGGCCCCCAGTGTGAACAGCCCCATCCCACCGATCAGCAGCACCGCCCCGATGAGGAAAGTCATTAGGGTGGCGGTGGGGATGGGAGCGATGGAAAAGCACAGGACCAAAACGATCAGCACGATGGGGAGTACGGAGGAGAGGGCCTCCCGCAGCTTTTCCAGAAGGATGGTCTTGCTCTGGCCCATCTGATCCCTCCAATTTTGCATATGTTCCCGGAGCAAAATCATCACCTCGATAGAGAATATCGTCCCAATTCCTTTGTGGGCGCCAATCTCCCTGTGGGGCCGGGAGCAGAAAGGGGAAATTTCGGCCCAGGGGTACAAAGTGGAACTGAGCAAAAATATAAATTATTTTATGCGCTTTGATAACAGTTTACCATGGTTTTGCGGCTGGCTCAACCAAAAAGGGAGATATCTTAATACAATCTTAATGTTTGGGGCAAAATAGGCAGAAAACGGCCCGACCCCTTAGCACGGGTCCGCGCGGTACCGGAA
>NZ_JANGBZ010000085.1:0-10628 GCF_024462915.1 Clostridium sp. DFI.5.61 | reverse complement strand
CATTGAAATGAAGTATTGGACGGGAGAGGAAGAAGTGGTATAATGGCGACAGTAAGGAAAGCTGGACGGAGGTCCGGCAAATAATAAGGAAAAGGAGATCATTACAATGGCGAAAGAAGTCACTCCTGAGCAGATCGAAATGCTGGACGGGATGGTCGCTAAGGCCCGCGCTGCGGCGGAGATCATCGCCACCTATGACCAGGAGCGCGTGGACCGGCTGTGCCAGGCGGTCGCCGCTTCTGTGATCGACATGAAGGTTTGGGCGAACCTGGCTGACGAGGCGGTGGACGAGACCGGCCTGGGCGACAAGGTGACCAAGCGGAACAAGCGGAACAAGCTGAAGCTGATCCTGCGGGACTGCCTGCGTCAGAAGAGCGTGGGCGTGATCGAGGAGATCCCTGAGAAGGGCATCGTGAAGTATGCCAAGCCTGTGGGCGTGATCGCGTCCCTGGTGCCCACCACCAACCCCTGCCTGACCCCTGCCGGCCAGGTGATCTATGCCATCAAGGCCCGTGACGTCATCATCTGCAGCCCCCATCCGCGCGCGAAGAAGACCACCAACAAGTGCATCAACATCATCCGTGAGACCCTGGTGCGTGAGGGCGCTCCCGCCGACATCATCCAGGGCATCGAGGAGCCCAGCATCACCCTGACCCAGGAGCTGATGAAGCGCTGCGACCTGGTCATCGCCACCGGTGGCCGTCCCATGGTCAAGTCCGCATACTCCTCCGGTGTGCCGGCCTACGGCTCCGGCGCCGGCAACGCGACTGTCATCATCGACAACACCTGCAACACCCCCGAGCGTCAGGCTGAGGCTGCCATGAACACCCGGATCTCCAAGTGCTCCGACTTCGGCTCCGGCTGCTCCTGCGACGGCAACCTGATCATCCACGAGGACGTGTACGACGGGTTCGTAGCCGCCCTGGTGAAGGAGGGCGCTTACCTGGCCAACGAGGAAGAGGCTGAGAAGCTGAAGGCCGTCATGTGGGACGAGGCTGGGCACCGTCTGCCCAACACCGTGGCCATCAGCCCGCAGAAGCTGGCGGAGGCCGCTGGGTTCGAGATCCCGGCTGACCGGAAGTTCATCGCTGTGACCGGCGGCGGCATCGAGAACGTGGGCAAGGAGCACTTCTTCTCCAGCGAGAAGCTGACCACTCTGCTGACCCTGTTCAAGTACTACGGGGAGTTTGAGAACGCACTGACCATGATGCAGGCCATGTTCAACGTGGGCGGCAAGGGCCACAGCTGCGGCATCTACTCCTTCGACGACGACCACATCCATCGTCTGGGCATGTGCGCCCCCGTGTCCCGCATCATGGTGCGCCAGCCCAACAACCGCGGCAACTCCGGTTCTTCCACCAACGGCATGCCTCCCACGTCTTCCATGGGGTGCGGCACCTGGGGCGGCAACATCGTGTCCGAGAACATCTGCCTGAAGCACTACATGAACACCACCTGGGTGGCCCGTCCTCTGCCCGAGGATATGCCCAGCAACGAGGAGCTGTTCGGCGAGTTCAACAAGCCGGACATGGACGTGGAGTGATCTGAGAGCCAGTTCTGATCCATTCCGTGGCGGCCCCGCCGGGGCGGCGCGGGGTTCCAGAGAGGCGGCGCGAAGCCGCTGAAAGGTCCAAGGCGGAAAGCCGAGGCCGGGGCCCCGAAGGGGGCCGCTGACCTCCGTTTCCATCGCTACCCCTGTACAGAAGGCCGCCGGACATGCCTGCCAGTCGGCAGGCCGGGGCCCGGTCCCCTTTTGTATTGTCTCCTTCTTCCCACAAACGCCCGGTCCGAAAGGACCGGGCGTTTGTGGCGTTTCCCAATGAGGCGGGACAGGCCGCGGGGACTTTCCCCATTTTTCTGGACTTTTTTCTTCACCCATGCTATAATAATTTTTTGTCCGCGTCCGGAGGGCAGGAGACCCGCCCTCCGTTTCTTTTCGTCTATTCATGTCAGGAGTGATCCCGTTGCAGCAGATGTCCGGCACCCTTCTTGATCTGATCCTCTATCTGGCTCTGGTGGCTCTTGGGGCCTTTCTGGGCTCCCGCCCCCAGATCCAGTCCCTTCCCATGCCCTGGCTGGGCCGGTTTCAGACGGCGGCTCTGCTGCTGCTGATCGTGACCCTGGGGGCCGAGCTGGGGTCCAACGAGGAGATCATCTCTTCCCTGGGCACCATTGGGCTCAACGCCCTGGCGGTCACCCTCACCTCCATGGTGGGCAGCATGCTGGCTGTCCACGCCCTGAGAAAATATCTGCTGAAGCTGAACGCTCAGGGCCGTTCCTGCCAGGAGGCACCGGAGGACAGCGACCAGGGTTCCGGGGAGACGGTCCACGTGGACCACAGCCTGACCCTCGCCATCGTCTTCACCGTAGCGGCGGGCATTCTGGTGGGCCGCTTCCTGCTCCCCGACGCCGCCGTAGCCCACTGTGGCACGGTCATCCGCTGGGGGCTGTACCTGCTCCTCTTTCTGGTGGGCCTGGATATGGGCCGGCAGGGCAGCCTGATCCGGGATATTCGGGCCGCCGGGCTCCGGGTCCTTCTGGTCCCGCTGGCGGTTATGGCGGGCACCTTTGCGGTGACGGCCCTGGTAGGGCTGTTCCTGCCCCTGGGCCCCAAGGACTGCGTAGCGGCAGCGGCCGGATTCGGCTGGTATTCCCTGGCCCCCACCCTGCTGGCTCCGTACTCCCTCACCGTATCTGCCACCGCTTTCCTGTCCAACATCATGCACGAGCTGTTTTCCATTGTGGCCGTCCCCATCGTGGCCCAGAAGCTGGGCTATATCGAGGCGGTGGCCCTCCCCGGTGCCACAGCTATGGATACCCTGCTACCGGTGGTAGTCAGCGCCACTGCCGACCGCATGGCCATCTACTCCTTTGCCTCGGGACTGATCCTCTCCCTAGCCGTCCCAGTGCTGGTCCCCGCCATCATCGCGCTTCCCCTCTGAACACTTTCCAGAACAAGAGCACCGGCTCAGGCCCACGCCCAAGCCGGTGCTCTATTTTTCCCGCATGGCGTCCACCAGACGCTCCAGCGCCTCCGCCTCCCGCTCCGAAAGGCCGTCCATCCGCAGACACCTGCTCTCCTCCCTGCTCTGGAACACCAGAGCATCCACGGAGAGATCCAGAAGCTCCATCATCTGGAACAGAAGAGGCACCGAGGGCTTCCGACGGGAGCCCTCGATATTCTTCAAATGAGTGGGCGTGATATCCAGAAGCTCCGAAAGCGCATCCTGAGTCAGCCCCTTCTTCATGCGGGCCGCGCGGATTGCATCCCCCAGGGCCCTTGTTTCCATGCTCATTTCTGACAACTCCCTCTCCGTTATCTTACAGATAATCTTTTCCCTTGCGAATTATCTGAAAGAGTGCTAGCATAGTATCTATAAGATAACTAAAAAAGATACCTGAGACGAAGAGGCCGCCGTCTATGATGAAGTCCGTCATTCTGCTTTTGATGATATTAGGGGTGGGAGGATGGGTCCTTTCTCACAGTGCCTCTTATATCGCCCACAGGAGGGCGGCTCATGGGCCGCTGACCCGAGACTTTTTTCATGGAAACTCAGAGATACCCCCGGCATTCCGCCAGGCCCTGGAGGAGACCATCGTCTTCCTGGATAACCGGCGGGACTGGGCCGCCGGGAGTGCGCTGGACGCCGGCACGACGGACCTGTGCTGGATTGAGATCAAGGACCGTGACCTCTTGCTCCGGGCTGGTCTCTTTTCTCCTGGAAACTTGGGCCGCCTCCAGATCCGCAGGCGTCTGCCCCTCCTGCCCTCGGGTGCGCTGCCCCTCAGCGGATCGGAGGCGGCCCAACTGACTCATTTTCTCCTCGCCGCTCTTCAGGTGTATTACCGGGGCGCACCGGAGGTCACTTCCGCCGGCCCCCGGTGTCTCCGTGCGGACTTCTCCCCTCTCCATGGCACTCCAGAGCACTAAAAGGGCGCGGGGCCCGATCCGCAGATCGGGCCCGCCCCCGCCCCCCCCCCCCGCCCCCCCCCCCCCCCCCCCGCTCCTCCAATATGGGCACCGTATCACCTTCCCCCATTGGAAAGGTTTTGGCATGTTCTCTCCCCTTGACAGAAACATATGTTTGGTTTATTATAATACATATGTTCGATTTCAAGGGAGGGAGACCCCATGGACCTGATGGACAAGCTGACCATCCTGGCGGACGCCGCCAAGTATGACGCCGCCTGCACCTCCAGCGGACTGGACCGGGCCGGACGGGCGGGCCGGCTGGGCTCCACCATGGCGGCGGGCTGCTGCCACTCCTTCTCCGCTGACGGGCGGTGCATCTCCCTCCTGAAGATCCTCTATACGAACATCTGCGCCTACGACTGCCAGTACTGTGTCAACCGCCGGTCCAACGATCCGCCCCGGGCTGCTTTTACTCCCCGGGAGCTGGCCGAACTCACCATCCAGTTCTACCGCCGCAACTATATTGAGGGGCTCTTTCTCTCCTCCGCCGTGCTGCGGGACCCGGATTATACCACCGAGCGGATGATCGAGGCACTGCGCCTGCTCCGCCAGGATTATGGCTTCGGCGGCTATATCCACGCCAAGGCCATCCCGGGTGCAGACCCCCTCCTCACCCAGCAGCTGGGCCTGCTGGCCGACCGGCTCAGCGTCAACATCGAGCTGCCCAGCGCCAAAAGCCTGGCCCTGCTGGCCCCGGACAAGGGCCGGGCCGGTATCCTGGCCCCCATGGCCCAGATCCGGGATGGGATCACCCAGTCCCGGCAGGAGCTGGCCAAATACCACCATGCCCCCCGCTTCGCCCCGGCGGGCCAGTCCACTCAGATGATCGTAGGTGCCACGCCGGAGAGTGACCGCCACATCCTGATGCTCACCCAGGGGCTCTACGACAAGTACCATCTGAAGCGGGTCTTCTACTCCGCCTATATCCCCGTCTCCTCCAGCTCCCTGCTCCCCGCTCCCCAGGGCTTTCAGCCGCCCCTGCTGCGTGAGCACCGGCTGTATCAGGCGGACTGGCTGCTGCGCTTCTACCACTTTCGGGCCGAGGAGCTGCTGGACGAGGGGCGGCCCGACTTCGACCTCCGTCTGGACCCCAAGTGCGGCTGGGCCCTGCGCCACCTGGACCAGTTTCCTGTGGAGGTCCAGCGGGCCGACTATGAGGCCCTGCTCCGGGTGCCCGGCATCGGGGTCACCAGCGCCAAGCGCATCCTCACAGCCCGGCGGGCCGGCCCCCTGTCCTTCTCCGGCCTGAAAAAGCTGGGGGTGGTCCTCAAGCGGGCCCAGTACTTCATCACCTGCTCCGGCCGCATGCTGGAGGGTCTGCGAGTGCGGGAGGAGGGCATCCTGTCCCATCTGGCTGCCCTGGAGCGCCCCGCCCTGGCCCAGATCCAGCCGGAGCAGCTCTCCCTCTTTGGAGAGGAGGGGGCCTCATGAGCTGGCAGCAGGTCTGCTTCGATTATGACGGCAGTTATCCCGGCTTTCTCACCTGTGTGTTTGAGAGCTATGCCCACCGCGAGGAGGCCGTCTGCTTCACCTCACCGGAAGAGGACCGCCTCACCCTCTGGCCGGAGCGGCATGTGGACACCGACCAGGCCAAGGCGGAGCGGGTGTACCGCTCTCTGTCCAAAAAGATCTCCCCCCAGGCCTGCCGGCTGGTGACCCAGGCTTTTCTCACCTGTCTGCCCGAGCGGGAGCTGCACATGTACCGTTTCCTGCGGCTGGGCTACCAACGGGGGGCGGACATCACCCGGGATCTCACCGACGACCGGGTCCACGTGCTGTGGAAGGCGGTGCAGCACCTGGGGAGCGAGGCCCATCTGCTCAAGGGGTTCCTCCGCTTCTCCGATCAGCAGGGGGTGCTGGTAGGGGAGATCGAGCCCAAAAACCGGGTGCTTCCCCTCCTCCGCCCCCACTTCTGCACCCGGTACTCCGGGGAGCACTTCCTCATCTACGACCGCACCCACCGGGAGTTGCTGATCCATCAGCCCAGTCGGTGGGCCATTCTGCCCGCGGAAGACTTTGCCCCTGCCCCGCCGGGGCAGGAGGAGGTGACCTACCGGCGTCTGTGGAGGCGGTTCTATGACACCATCGCCATCCGGGAACGGGAAAATCCCCGGTGCCGGATGACCAACATGCCAAAGCGGTTCTGGGGCACTATGACGGAATTCCAGCCCGACGAGGGCGCACTCCCCGCCCCTGGACCACGGGGGAAGGGATGGTGAAAAAAGCGCAGCGCCTGGAGAATACTCCGGGCGCTGCGCCTTATTTGCAGAGCTTTCTGTCTGGTCAGCCCAGGCTCTCCCGGAAGATCTGAAGGATCTCCTCCCGATCCAGATCCTTGTAGCCCCCGGTGAGGTGGATGGTTACGTCAGCCAGCCCCTCCAGCATGTCCTCCGTCACGCCCAGCGCACTGGTATTCATGGTCAGCCCAAGCTCCTTCATCCAGCCCTCCATGGCCGCCAGCCCCTCCTCCGCCGTCTGGAGGTCGGTCTTGTCCGCCGGGTCCACTCCCCACACCTGGACGGCGAACCGCTTGAATTTGTCCAGCCCATAGGGGAGGATGTGCCGGTAGTAGGGCAGGGAGACCGCCGCCAGCGTCATGCCGTGGGTGGCGTTGGTGTAGCCCCCCACCGCCTGGCCCAGCATGTGCACCATCCAGTCGGTGGACTTGCCCCGGGACACCAGGGTGTTCAGCGCCCAGGTGGCGGTCCACATGATGTTGCTCCTGGCCTCGTAGTCCTGGGGATCCCGGTTGGCAGCCCGGCTGGAGCACAGGAGGGAGCGCATCAGCCCCTCGCTGAGATAGTCGCTGGTGTTGTCATCCTCCCCGGAGAAGTACTGCTCGCAGATGTGGTTGAAGATGTCGTAGATACCCGCGACCATCTGCTCCCGGGGCAGGGTGAGGGTGAAGCGGGGATTCAAAATGGAGAAGCGGGGCATCACCGCCTCGTCCGCAAAGACGTGGCCGATCTTCTGCCGGGTCTCCTGGTTGGTGATCACCGAGCCGGCGTTCATCTCTGAGCCAGTGCCCACCATGGTGAGCACACAGCCCACCGGCAGGATGGGGCATTCTGGCTCCTCAAAGCGGAGATAGTATTTCTCCCATGGGTCCTCCGGACAGTGGACCGACACAGCGACCGCCTTGGCATAGTCGCACACCGAGCCTCCGCCCACCGCCAGCAGCAGGTCAGCCCGGTGCGCCCGAGCGACCCCAATGCCCTCATACAGTTTGGCCAGGGTGGGGTTTGGCATGACTCTGGCGATCTCCGCCACCTGTTTTCCCTCCTGGTCCAGAATGGCCCGCACGGCGTCATAGATACCGTTGCGCTTGATGGAGCCCCCGCCGTAGATGAGGACCACCCGGTCCCCATATTTTGGCAGCTCCTTGTGGAGCCCCTCCAGCGACTGCTCTCCAAAGTACAGCTTGGTGGGGTTGCAGTAAGTAAAATTTCCCAGCATGACAGTTCCTCCTTATACTTGACGGCCCATGGCCCGGGCCCGCTCCAGGGCGGGATGCCCGGCAGTCTCCCCCGGTCCATTCACCCCTCCGGCAAAGACTGTCCCTGCCAGTCTGGCCTTTTCAAAACAGTCGATCCACCCGGTCAGGCCGCTCTCCGCCCGCGCCGGGACCTGGTCATCCTCCTCCGCCGCCGCGGTGAGCAGATAGATGTCCCGGAAGGCGTAGTCCGACGCAAACAGGGCATTGGCTCGGTCCAGCAGGGTCTTCATCTGCCCGCTCATCTCGTAGTAATAAATGGGGGTGGCAAAGGCGATGACCTCTGCCCGGCCCATTTTCTCCGCGATCTCCACTGCGTCGTCCTGGATCACACACTGGCCGGCGCTTTGACAGGCCAGACAGCCCGTGCAGAAGGCGATGGATCTTCCCCGCAGGGAGATCTGCTCCACCTGGTGACCCGCCTCCCGCGCGCCAGCGGCAAAGGCGTCCCCCAGGGCTTGGGAGTTGCTCTTCTCCCTCAGGCTGGTGCTGATGACCAAAATGCGTTTTGACATATTCATTCCTCCTTATTCCTGTTCTGCTGCATCTGCGGACCCATCATAAACCCTGGAGTCCACTTCAAGTCAAGCGTTTTTTTACTGATTTTTTTGGGGGGAGCCGGTCTCCCGTCCTCCGATGTCCCCTGAAGGAAAACAGACCGGCCGGCGCAGCTCTTTGGCTGCGCCGGCCGGCACAAAAATCGTGCGTTTTCAGTTTTCTTGATCTCGATCGCACTCCCGGGACAGAGCCCTCCCCCGGTGTCCCCATCTCCCGGTGGCGGGGACTCAAAAACAGATCGAGACTTGGAACTTGGGGAAAGCCTTCCGGCTCACACCATCAGGGAGCAGACCAGCTGCGCGTACTCCGCCGGGTCCTCCAGCGGCAGATCTGCCAGCAGGAGAGCCTGTCCGTAGAGCAGCTTGGCGTATTTGGAGACCGTATCCTTGTCCCCTGCCTCCACCGCCTTTTGGAGCGCGGCAAAGGGAGCGGAATCCGGGTTGAGCTCCAGCACCCGCTGGGCCCGGGCGGCGCGGTCCCCATCCACCTTCCGCATATACTTCTCCATCTCCAGGGAGACCGGGCCGTCAGCCGTCAGGCACACCGCCCCCGACTTCAGGATGGAGGAGGCACGGACCTCCTTCACCTCCTCGCCCAGGGCCTCCTTGACAGCCTCCAGCACAGGTTTGCCCGCCTCCGCCTTCTCCTCGGCCGTCTTCTTCTCCTCATCGCTCTGGGGCAGGGCATCCTCGTCATTCACCGACTTGAACGCCTTCCCGTCGATCTCTCCCAGGCCGCGCATGACAAAGTCATCCACGTCCTCGGTGCAGTACAGGATCTCGTACCCCTTGTCCAAAATGCGCTCCACCTGGGGCAGCTTTGCGATCTTCTCAGCGCTCTCGCCGCAGGCGTAGTAGTAATAGGGCTGATCCTCTGGCATCCGCTCCCGGTACTCCGCCAGGGTGGTGTCCTTCCCCTCCTTAGAGGACCAGAACAGCAGCAGATCCTGGAGCAGCTCCTTGTGCTGGCCGTACTCGGCTACCACGCCATACTTGATCTGGGTGCCGAAGGACTTCCAGAATGTCTCGTACTTCTCCCGGTCCTCCTTCTGGAGCTTCATCAGCTCCCCCTTGATCTTCTTCTCCAGGGCAGAGGCAATGACCTTCAGCTGGCGGGTGTGCTGGAGCACCTCCCGGCTGATGTTCAGGGAGAAATCCTGGGAGTCCACCACGCCCCTGACAAAGCGGAAGTGGTCAGGGAGCAGGTCGGCACACTTGTCCATGATGAGCACGCCGGAGCTGTAAAGCTGAAGTCCTTTCTCATACTCCCGGGTATAGAAGTCGTAGGGGGTGTGGGAGGGGATATAGAGCATGGCCTTGTAGGTGACGGCGCCCTCGGCGCTGGTGTGGATCACGGTCAGGGGGTCCTGCCAGTCCCCAAATTTCTCCTTGTAGAAGGCGTTGTACTCCTCCGGCTTCACTTTGCTCTTCTGCCGCTGCCACAGGGGCACCATGGAGTTGAGGGTCTTCCACTCCTTCACTGTCTCCCACTCGGGCTTGTAGTCCTCTCCGGCGTCGGCGGGCTTCTCCTTCTGACGGTAGTCCTCCACCTCCATCACGATGGGATAGCGGATATAGTCGGAGTATTTTTTGATCAGCTCTTGTAATTTATAGGTCTCAAGATACTGATCGTAGTTCTCCTCGTCGGCGTTGGGCTTGATGTGCATGATGATATCGGTGCCCGGCGTCTCCTTCTCGCACTGGGTGACGGTGTAGCCATCCGTGCCAGCGGACTGCCACATCCACGCCTCCTCCGCGCCATATGCCCGGGAGATGACGGTGACCGCGTCCGCCACCATAAAGGCGGAGTAGAAGCCCACGCCGAACTGACCGATCACATCCACCTTGGAGGCCGCCTTGTCGTCCCGCTCCAGCTCCTGCTTGAACTGGAGGGAGCCGCTCTTGGCGATGGTGCCCAGGTTGGACTCCAGCTCGTCCTTCGTCATGCCCACTCCGTTGTCGGACACGGTGAGGGTCCGCTTCTCCTTGTCGGGAACGATGGTGATCTTCAGATCCTTGCGCTTGACCTCTACGCTGTCATCGGTGAGGGCACGGTAGGCCAGCTTGTCCTCTGCGTCGCTGGCGTTGGAGATGATCTCCCGCAGAAAGATCTCCTTGTGGGTGTAGATGGAGTTGATCATCAGATCCATCAGCCGCTTGGACTCCGCCTTGAACTGTTTCTTTGCCATGATGGATGCCTCCTATATCGTAAAATCTAAGTTTTTGTAAATTTAGCACTCAATATTTATGAGTGCTAAATTACTATACCGCCACTTGCGGAAAAATGCAAGAGCGTTCATAATTTTTTTACAAAATTTCGTCATTCGGGCCGGGGAAGTGACAAGTTTTAATCCCAATTTCAGGACAGGCGCCCCGGCTGTGTGATATCCTCACCTCATCCATTATGCACAGAGGAGGGAGAGCCGTGCCGCAGAAGAAAGCTGTCACACCTTGGGAAAAGGAATTTGCCCGGCTGGAGCGCCGCAGGAGAGCCTATCAGGCCCGCCATGCCCGTCCGCCGGAGTCCAGGCTGGACCGGGCGCTGGAGGACAAGGTGCCGCCCAAACTCCGGGAGGCCCTTAACTCCGCCTTTGTCAAGGCATTT
>NZ_JANGBZ010000084.1:0-10718 GCF_024462915.1 Clostridium sp. DFI.5.61 | reverse complement strand
CGCCCCCGGCGGGGGGGGCGCGCCCCCCCCCCGGGGGTTTTTTGCGCCTTTTGGGGAATGAGGAGCCCCCTGTCACCTGCCGGTCACAGACAGCTCCAGGCCCGGATAGGCGGCCGCCGGGTCCGTGGGGACGCCGTTCTCCGCCAGCTCCAGGTGCAGGTGGGGGCCGGTGGCCCTCCCGGTGGCGCCCACATAGCCGATGACCTCCCCCTGCTCCACCGTCTCCCCCGTCACTGCCGTGATTTGGGAGAGCTGGCCGTAGGTGGTGGTCCAGCCGCCCCCGTGGGCCAGGATCACCCGGTCACCCAGTCCGCCCTCCCCGTCCCAGCCCGCCGCTTCCACCGTGCCGGAGGCGGCGGCCAGCACCGGCGTCCCCTCCGGAGCCGGGATGTCGATGCCGGTATGGTCTGTCCTCTGTCCGGTCACAGGGTGGACCCGGCCGCCGAACAGGGCGGACAGGGTATGATACCCCTCCACCGGCCAGAGCCAGCCGCTCCCGGCGCCCTGGGGCTGTGACGCCAGGGCCAGCAGGTCCGCCTCCCCGTCCCAACTGTCCTCCCCTCGGACCAGAGATATGTGGAGGGTCAGCTGGGTGTAATATCCCTCTCCCTCCGCCTGCCGCAGCCTGGGCTCTATCGGGATCTCATAGGAGCGCCCCGGTTCCCAGACGCCCGGCGTGTCCAGGTGGACGCTCATGGAGACCTGGTCCGCCGCCACGTAGCGGCCGGAGATCTGCACCCTCCAGTCCTCTCCCTCCTCCAGCTCGGGCAGAGTGAAGCGCACCTGGCTCCCTTCTTCGTTGAGGGTCACGCTCTCCGTCACCTGCTGGAGCCGCGCCGCCGCCTCCTGGGGAAGGTCCTGGGCCCCGGCGGCGGAAGAGGGCCCCCAGGCCACCGCGCCGCCGCAGAGCAGTGCGGCGCACACCACAGCCGCCACCAGAGCGGTCCCCTTCTTTTTTTGTAAAAACAGGTTCATGATCCTTCCTTTCATCTCCGTGCCCCCCAGCCGGGTAGTCAGGGCCGCGGTCACGCCCCCTGACGATGCCTGCAGGAGCACCTGTCCATAGCGGCGGCGGAAGCCGTTGTCCTGTCCCTCCACCACCGCCTCGTCACAGTACAATTCCAGATCCCGGCCCGCCTGTCCGGCCATCCGCCACACCAGGGGGTTGAACCAGTGGACCGCGTTTGCCAGCAGCATGACTCCCTTGTACCACAGGTCCCTCCGCCGGATATGGCAGAGCTCATGGCGCAGGATCAGGGGCAGGTCCGCCTCCGGCACCTCCGGCGGCAGCACGATCACCGGGCGCAGCAGGCCCAGGGTCATGGGGGTGTCCACCCCGGCTCGCAGCACCGGCACCGTCCCACCCAGGGCCTCCAGCGCCGCCTGGTCTCCCGCCCGCGCCTGGCTGCCCTCTAGGATCTTTCTTCGGGCCCGCAGGTAGCCCCCGCCCTCCACGCCGAGGAAGAGGACCGCCCCCGCCGCCCAGAGCCAGGAGAGCGCCTCGGTCAGTTCGGCGGCGCCTCCCGCTCCGCCTGCCTGCGGTCCCCGGACGGACGCGGGACCCGAGATCCCCGGAAGGGAAACGAGTGTTTCCTCCGCCGCTGGCGCAGGGACCACCTGGGACAAAGCGGTCCCCACCGGGACCGGGACGGGCAGGGGGATCAGCAGGCGCAGGGCCAGCACCAGCCACAGCAGGTAACAGCTCCCTGCCCGGTAGCGCCTGCGGATGGCGCCGCTCAGCCCCAGCAGCGGGAGCAGGAGCAGGGAGGTGGCGAGGGAGACCCAGACCACCCGCTCCACCAGCGCCGTCATGTCTCCTCTCCCCCGCTCAGGCGGTCCAGCAGTGCCTGGAGCTCCTCCAGCTCCGCCGGTTCCACCCTCTTTCCGTCGTAGAGCGCCGCCGCGAACCGGGAGATGGAACTGCCGTAGAGCTTTTTCAGAAAGCTCTCTCCCTCGCTGCGTTGATAGTCCTCCCGGGCCACCATTGCTGTATAGGTGTTTACCTTACCAGTTTTTTTGCAGGATAGAAAGCCCTTCTCCTCCAGCCGCTTCAGATAACTGTGCAGGGCACTGGCCGTGAGCGGGCGCTCCAGCCCCTCCAGAATGGCTGGGGCGGACACTGGGCCCCCCGCCCCCCATACCACCAGCATAATGTCCAGCTCCGACTCCGGCAGATGACGGTTCTCCCCCATCTGGTTCCCTCCTTTTTTGCAAATGCAGAATATCCTGTGTCTATATTCTATATTTGCAGAAAATATTTGTCAAGGCATTTTTGCATTTGCAAACAATTTTATTTTAAAGCACGGCGGCCGGCAGTCAACACATCTCATCCAGAGATGCCTGACGCCGGCCGCCGTGCTGCTATTTCAATAATCCTCTTTGTACTTTAATAGCCTTTCAATTACAATAAGTATGCTATTTTCTGTTATTTTGCGATCTCCTCGCAGAACTGCATCAGCATAACTGCAAACTGAGCCCGTGTGGCACTGCCCTGGGGCACGATCGTGTTGTTGCCCATGCCGGAGATCAATCCGGCGCCGGCAGCCCAGCTCATAGCCTCCTGTGCATAGGTGCTGACACTGGACATGTCGGCAAAGGAAGACAGGCTGGCCTTCTCGGACACATCGTATCCCTTGGACTTGGCAAAGCTGTACAGGATCATCGCCACTTGTTCCCGGGTAACGTTGTCGTTGGGGCCAAAGGTCCCGTCTCCATAGCCGCTGACCACACCGTTGGCAGCGGCCCAGTTGACCGCACTGGCATACCAGGTGCCCGCAGCCACATCGGTAAAGGTGGATGTTCCACCAGCCGGAGCTCCCTCCATGCTGTACAGGACCTGCGCCACCATGGCTCTGGTCAGGGTCTGGTTGGGGCTGAAGGCAGCGGCGCCAGTGCCGGACATCAGTCCGTTCTCATAGGCATAGAGAACCGCATCATAGAACCAGTCTCCGGCCTTGACATCGGAGAAGGTCATGGTATCAGGCTCCTGTGCCGTCTCCCCTGTCTTCACAAAGCTGACCTCCACCTCTACCTTGGAGTCAGGCATGGTAAAGGTATAGCGGGTGTCGCTCTGTTTGGTGACACGTACATCGTCTCCGTCCCGGTCGGTCACGGTGACGTCGTCCACCTCATAGCCGGAGGCGGGAGTCACGGTGATGGTCACTCTGGTGCCCTCGGATGCATTTTGGGGACTGACGGACACGGTCCCCTTTCCGCTGCCGGCGCCGACAGAAACGGTGTATCTGCTGGAGCTGGAGGAACTGCTGTCGTCATCATCGTCATCGTCATCCGGGGTCACTGCGCCGGGGATATAGTCGATCTTCACCGCGTCATTTTTCTCAAAGGCGGAGGGGCTGTAATACCGGGTGAGAGAGCCATCGCTGCCCTTCACAAAGCTGAAGTGCTCCATGAAGTCCCACAGGACGGGCATATCACTGGGATAGCAGTTGTGGGGACGCAGCAGGCACAGAGCCCACTGGACCAACGGTACATCCACACCGTCGATAGTCTTCGTCCAGCTGTACACATCCGGATGACGGCTGTCAGCGCTGAAGTGCTGGTCTGCATCTTCGGCCGTGAACTCCTTATCGATCCCATTGGCCTTCAGCATATACTTAGCCCAGTTCTGCAGAGAGGTGGATTCAAAGCCCTTGGGCATATCCCCCAGGTCCATCTGACCTGCAATGAGCATGGTCGGAATGGTCTCAAAGGCAGAATTTTCTTTTTCTGCAGCTGCCGCTGAGGTAGAGCCAACTGCCGCAAAGAACTCAGGATTGGTCACTGCAAAGCCCTGGGTTGCCGCCGAACCGGCAGACTGGCCGGAACCATAGATCCGGTTGAAGTCCAGGTCGGCATAGCTGCCGTCGATCTTCTCCTCCATCAAGGTGACAAGAGACTGATAGAACTTGTCGGAGTCGGCGTGGGACACGCTGCTGGGACTGGAACTGTATGTCTCGCACACAAAGGCCAGAGCAATGCCCTCTTTCTCCGCGAGCTGCCACCACAGGGTGGAGTCCATAAAGATGGAGTCAGTCTGGCTGTTGCCGGGATAGAGCATCAGGATAGGCAGTTCCTTGCCCTCAAAGCCCTCAGGGATATACAGGATATACTCCCGGGGGTCCCATTTCCCGTCGCCGCTGTTGTCGCTGAACGCGATCACGCCTGCCTGAACGGTGCCGTGACCGGCGATCTTTATATCCTCCTGGCCCCAGATCTGGGTGCCGTCGGACAAAGTGGATTTCACCTGGCCGTCCTTGGCATCCTGCTGGGCAGCTACCCGGGCGGAGGTGTAGTCCAGACGCTGGGCAATGGCGTTGGAATAGGGGAAGGTGTTGTCATAGCGGGTATAGTCGGACAGCCACTCATAGATCGCCTGCGCGTCTGCACCTGTGCCCGCGATCTCCACCTTGGAGATGCCGTGCCCCGCGCCTTCCTCCTTCAGCTGGCCGTTGGCGTATTCGGTGGCATAGGCCTTGGAAGCAATATCCTGCCAGTACACACCGGCACCGGTCCCCGTGGCCGCGCAGTCGTTGGCGGACTGCCAATAGTTCTCGCTCCCTGTGTAACCCGCCAGATAGGTGGGAACGGGCACATCCTTGGGGGCGATCTGTCCGCCGATGCCCACCTGATTCAGAGTCTCATCCAGCACATCGGTAATATCGCCGTTGGAGCTCTTTCCGTCATAAGGAGTGCTGGCCACGGCGGTGAGAGCATCCGCACCGGCACTGGTCCCATCCACATAGGCCTGGCTGATGACAAAGATGGGGTTGGCGGCCGCCCACAGCTCCAGCGCCGCGGCGCCCTTGCCGTAGCCTGCCAGGTAGAACTCACCGAAGGTGGAGAACACGTTCTGCTTATGGATGTTGTTGCCGCTCTTCAGGAAGGCGATAGCGGCCTCCACATAGGCGCTCTCATCCTGGGCAGAGCCCCAGCCCCCCGCGCCGGGCTCCAGCACGAACAGGCCCTCGCCCTTCGCGTTAGCCAGTTCGAACCAGCCATTGTCCCGCAGGAATTCGTAGGTATCTACATCGTCCGGCACAGCCACCACAGTGAAGTAGGAGCGGATGGAGGCCTCAGGGGCGATGTACACCTTTACGGTGCGGGCGTCATTGGCAATGTCGCCATCGCCGTCCACGTCGATGTTCTTGGTGTACCAGCCGGTCAGGGGCAGCTGAGCCGCCTGGGACCAGTCTTTCTCCAGGTTGGTGATGCTGTCAAAGTCAGAGGCTGCACCTGTACTGGTCTGATCCACCTTAACGGGTGTTCCATGACCAACACCATCCTTATAGTACAGGAGGGTCTGGTCATCTGCGCCTCTCTCCCACTTGCTGAACCAGTTTTCCCACAGCTCGTTCAGGTCACTGGGGACCAGGTTGTGGCCCCGGCCGTAGCACTGGCTCCATACAAAGATGGGCACCTCGCCGCCGCCGAAGTCCCTGGACCAGATGTAGTTTTTATAGCGGTTTGCCGCCTCAGTTGGATTGACGATCAGGCTGATGGGGGCCTGCTGGGAGCCGATCTGTTCCTCTGTGATGCCGCTCTCCACTTTGGGCGTAGCTACCAGCTCGTCCAGGGTCTTGCCCAGCAGCCTCTGTGCCCAATAGGTCTGGGTGTCGGTCGTCCAGGTGCACTGTTTGGCTCCCTGAGAACCGGTCCACTCCCCGGCCTCCAATGCGCCCAGCTTCATGGGCCAGTAGTCGTACTCGCCGTAAATGGCGTAGAAGGGCACCACCAGCTGTGAGCCGTTCTTCTGGGCCGTAGTCCGAACGCCGGAGGTAATGCCGAATGCGGCAAACAGCTCCACAGTTCTGGGGTCCTGGGCCAGAGTGTTGGCGGTGGCTCCGCCGCCGGCGGACTGACCGTAGCCATAGATCCGGTCCTCATCCACCGTCACGCCCGCCTTTTTACAGTCGTCCTTGACCAGCTCCAGCAGGTCCAGCATATAGTCGGCGTTGCCGGTCAGGTCGTAGGTGACCGCGATAAATCCGTACTCGTCGGCGGCCTCCTTGATGTCGGTGGCCTCCAGGAATACCATGGCGGTCTGACCGGCGCCGTGGGTGGTCACCACCAGGGGCGCGGGAGAACCGCTGGACTTCACGCTGTTGGGGATATAGATGATGTAGGTCCGGTTGGTGCCCTCCCACATGTGGTCCCGGTAGAGCACCCTGTCGGTGTCCTGGTTGGTGTAGGGCAGGCGCTGGGTGATGAAGTGGCCGTACACCGAGTTGTTGTCATAGCCGCTGTAGTAGGTCAGGAAGGAGTTGATGTTCTCCGTCAGCGCGGGGTCGGCCATGTCGGAGACAGACTCATTCTGCACCGCCACCTGGGTCTTTACATCGCTGAAGGAGGTGGCGATGGCATCAGAGTTTGCCTTGTCCTGCCAGTAGACCTGGCCGTAATTGCTGTCGGGGTCTGCGGTCGGCAGGCAGTCATTGACATCCTTCCAATAGGCGATCAGGGATTCGCTGGTATTGCCTACGAACCAGGTGGGGATGGGGATATCGTTGTAGTGCTGGGCCTCAAAGGTCCGTTTCTGGGTAATTTGATTGCCATCCTTGTCGGTGTACCCCTCGAAATCCATATGGTTGGGCTGGGGCGTCTTTCCCACCTGGGTCTCACCGGCCGCTTTCAGCAGAGCATCATAAGCCGCATCCGCCTGAGCATCCACATAGACCTGGCTGATCATCTTCAGGGGGTTCTGGGCGGCCCACAGCTGCAGGGCGGGGGCGCCGTCTCCGTAGCCCACCAGATAGTGGTAGGTGAAGGCGGAGTAATAGGTCCCGCTGCTGACCAGGGTGCCCATAGCCGCGTCCACATAGGCCAGCTCGTCTTCCGCACTGCCCCAGGTCCCGTTCTCGGGCTTCATGATCAGCAGGCAGGCCAGCGTCTCGTCCGCGATGTCAAACCAGCCGGACTTCTCCAGGAATTCCGTGCTGTCCACGCCGGAGGGAAGCGCCATGCTGATCCAGTACTCCCGCTGACGGGCTCCCTCAGGGATGTAGACCTCGATCTCCCGGCTGTCCGCCCCGCGGGCGCTGTCGTTTACGCTGATCTGGTAGGTAAAGTATCCATTGATCCGCTGATAGGAGCCGATGCTGGCGTCCGCTTTCTCAGTGTCTTCAATGGGGGTGGGCTCGCTGACGGAAGAGCTTGTTCCTTCATTCAGTTCCGACTTATTTTTTGACAGGAGCCAGTCCACCATTCCGTCATAGCCGCCCGGATCATTGTCGCCATACTTGGTATCAAAGTACTTACCCAAGCTGCTGTCCTCGTCACTGTAATTCTCGTTGTACGCCTCATCATTATAGTAGGCATACCACAGATAGGTAGGCTTCATAGTGGAGTGGAAGCTGCTCTCGTTCATATCCGTATAGAGCTTATCATTCAGATAGGTAAAACGGACATTATCTTCCAGCCACTCAGTATCTTTCCCTGCTGCTTTATAATCGTTTACAAATGCCTCATACATCACTTCCGCAGTCAGGGGCGGAGAAATAAAATCATTGACACCCTGGAAGAACCAGAGAGCTACATTATTATCCGCTGCAAACTGGAAAATCTCCTCATGCATCTCCACGGCATTTTCCTCTTTGGAGAGCTTGGAGCTGTATCCACCGTTTTGGATCACTACGGCTGTAATATAATCGGCACAGTCTCGAAGCAGAGCGGTGGTGCGCCCAGCCCCTTGGGATGTTCCGGATACATAGACGCGGTCTCTGTCCACTGCAAATTCACTTAGTGCGTAGCACAACGCAACGCGGAACGCATCGTCACGCTCATAACCATCTTCCCGGGGCGAGTTCCCGGTGTAATACTGAGGTGCAACCAGGATCACGTCGTCATATCCCATGTCCTCCGTGGTTGCCCACACACCGTCCATCATGCTGATGTTGAAATGGACTCCAGCATTGGTCAGTTTTTCACCTTCCTCAGTCTCAACTGTAGTAAGACATTCGCCAGTACCATGGGCAAACAGAACCAGAGGGTACTCTTTGTTCTCATCATAGTTGTCTGGGAGCTGGTACCAAATATTTACACCCAAACCAGCTAGTGTGGCCTCCTTCAAATCTCCAAGGAGATCATCTTCCATGAGGTTTTGATGGTCATTCTTGTCAGTGTTACTACTAATCGAGTACTTGAAATGATTGTTCTTGAAAGTGAATTCCTTCAAATACGCATTTGCCTCAGCATCATCCAAATGAACATATTTGAATTCGTCTAATACCTCATGATCAATCTTATCCTGCTCGATTTTGATCTCGTTGTCAGCATCACCAGGGACTACAGCCTCTTCCTCAGCTGCCAGGATGTCCTCCTGCTGAACCAAGCGCACATCGTAGCAGTTCATCAGGTCCTTACGGACGGAGATGCTTTCTGTGTCTCCGTTTGTATCCTCATAGTAGTACAAATCAGCTACTAAGCCGACCTTATCAAAATCATCGAGCTCAATGACGACGTACTCGCCCTCAACGCTGCCGGAAGTCAGCAATTCCGGTTCATTATTGGTATAAACCCGTGCAATTTTGGCATCAGCTGTTTCTTCTGTCAGATTGTTACTGACTACGCGGACCACAAAGGCATCTTCATTCAGATTCTTTGAATCCACAGTCCAGGGATACTCCACTATAACAGCCTTCAGCTTCTGCCCAAAATGCCCTGGCATGGTCAACGCCTGCACACTGACAATCTCCATCTCTTCAGGCTGTGCCAGCGGCTCCAGACCATTGCTTACCGGCGGCTGACTGCCCTCTTGAGTCAGCTTCTCTCCGTCTTGGATAAGTTCTTCCCCGTCTTGAGGCGGTCCAGATGGCTCTTCTTCGTCCTCAGGCTGCTCGTCCTCAGAGGTCGGCTGCTCCTTTTTCATCTCCAGCCAGGGTTCCCCCCCGCTCATTGACAGTGCGGAATCCTCTTCCTCCCAAGTATGGCGCAGGCGGAGGTCCATCCCTTCCTCTGTGCCCTCAGAGATATCGTGGTTGGTGGTGAAGCCACCAACCACGAGGAGAGCGCTCTCCTCGTCGACTGTCACTTCCTGGATCTGGATCTCTGTAAATTCCTCGTCCTGGGGACCGCGCCCTTCCAACAGGTAGCTCTCCCCATTCAGTCCGCTGAGATCTGTCCCCTCTTCATAGACGATCTCGATCTGCTTCAGTTCATTTCCGGTCTCCGTCTCCTCAGTGTAAGCCTGGATGCTCACCACGTCGCTCATGACCGGCTGCCCAGATCTTACTTCCTCTTCCGGGCCCCCCTCCGGCTCCACCGCCAGCGCGCTACCACCCAGCAGCGACAACAGCATGGTGCCGGTCAGCACGGAAGAAATGATCCGCTTTGACAATCGCTTCATTTTTTACATTTCTCCTTTCACCGTTTTCCTCTGCTTCAACTGTGCCTCTCTCATCCGCTCCCTTCCACTGCACGTTCAGGCCTCAGCAGGTCTGAAAATTTTGTGCAAAATTTTCCCAAAAGAAAATTTGTTTCTTTTGACCACTTTTTTCTTTTGAAGTTAACTCAAATTGTAATATTAAACAATTTTAACTTCCAATACGACTTTCTCATGTATTCATGTGACATTTTCATGTTTTCTTTTAACCAGACAGCGCCCCGCCGCGGACTCTCTCCACGGCGGGGCGCTGTCTTTTTCTTGCGTCTGTTGTCAAAGGAAGTTTTCCACCGCCTCCAGCATGGGGAGAGGGGCCTCCTCAGGGATAAAATGGCCGCAGGGCAGGTTGTGTCCCTGAATGTGGTCTCCAAATTTGGCCCAGCACTCCAGGGGGCGGAAGAACCGCTCCACCAGTCCGTTTGCCCCCCACAACACCAGGGTCTCGGCCCGGATCTTCCGCCCGGCCCGCAAATCCTCCTCGTCCAGCGCCAGATCCACCGTCTCCCCCGCCCGGTACTCCTCACAGATGGCGTGGATGGTTTCCACGTTGTAGTGCCTCAGATACTCGTCGTAGACGTCCTGGGGAAATGCCTCGGCTGAGGTGTCGTTCTCCGAGTGATACCGGGCAATGTGCAGGGAATAGCGGAAAAACTGCTTCCGGCTGGACAGGATCATGTCCTCCGGCAGCGGGGCCTCCTGGGTAAAGAAATACCACTGGAACAGCGCCTTGGCAAACTCCCGGGTGGAGAGGCTGTACATGTCATAGGTGGACACGATATCCAGCAGCACCAGTTTATTTACCGCCTCCGGATGGTCCAGCGCCATGCGGTAGGCCACCCGGGCCCCCCGATCATGCCCCATGACGTGGAAGCGTTCAAAGCCCAGGGCCCGCATCACCTCGATTTGGTCCTCCGCCATAGTCCGCTTGGAGTAGTTGCTGTGGTCAGGCAGCCCCTCCGGCTTTCCGCTGTCCCCGTAGCCCCGCAGGTCGGTGGCCACCACTGTGAAGCGCTCCGCCAGCTGGGGCGCCACCTTGTGCCACATCAGACAGGTCTCCGGGTGCCCGTGGAGGAGGAGGAGCGGCTCCCCCTGCCCCATCCTGACCCCGTGGATTTCCACACCGTTGGCCTGGATGTTGAATTCCTCTCCCTGCATCCGCATCGGTCTCTTCACCCTTTCCTCTATATTGAGCACTCTGCCCAATTTTAAGTTTCTTCTGCCCCCTATTTTAGCAGATGTCCCCACGTTGGACTATTTTGCTTTTTTCATCGACCTATGGCCTCCATGCATACCGGCCCTTCAAACAAAGCAGCGGGGGGGCCCGCCGGCGCCGGCGCGGGCG
>NZ_JANGBZ010000083.1:0-10792 GCF_024462915.1 Clostridium sp. DFI.5.61 | reverse complement strand
CAGGTAATTTCATAGGCCCGCGTAGCTCAGCTGGATAGAGCGACCGCCTCCTAAGTAGGGAACAGAGCGCCCCACTCCGGGGATACAAGCGTACCATTCCGAGTTCGATTTCAATCAGGTAATTTCATAGGCCCGCGTAGCTCAGCTGGATAGAGCGACCGCCTCCTAAGCGGTAGGCCAGAGGTTCAAATCCTCCCGCGGGTGCCATTAGTAGCACAAAATCTTCGGGTTTCCAGAAGGTTTTGTGCTTTTTTTACAACTTTTTGAAAAATGAGGGAAACCACTGTATTTCTCACCTGAATGGTGGGCGCTCAATCTGTTATTTCTTGCTAAGCACTGTTACCCCCCAAACTCGCCTTGAACTACATACCGTCTTCCTCCGAAACCTTGCTAATCAATTAGCAAGGTTTTTTTGCTTTTCTACCGAAAAAAGAGAAATTTTGCTAATCAGGCAAAAAACCAGCATCATCCTCTGCTAATGGGAAAATGGAGTGGTTGTCAGTTTAAATATTTTCGCCCTGCCCAAAAGCCTACATAGCCGTCTAAATTTCTCTTGACAGCTATGATTTTACAGTAGGAGGAAAAATCATGAATTGGAGAAAAGTCGAAGTGCAGAACAGTGAGAGTCAAATCAAGACGCTGGTTGGTGACGTTCGCAGCGCCGCCAACAAGAGCATGGAAGCCCTGTGGAACGCTTTCATGGAGGTGGGGGACCCGGACATGTTGCGGGCCACAGAGAGGGCCCTGCTGCTCATGGTGAGCCACAGCGACTATGCCGGGGCCATGAAGGTGCTGGAGGGCATCTACGCCCTGGTGGAGATCGCGCCGCCGGAGGACTTCACCGACTGCCAGCAGTACCCCGCGTTGGCGCAGATGTTCATGGAGGAATTTTTGGCGGGGAGCGAGGACTTCATTTTTGACGCTGGTATGGAGAATGTTCTGGCATTTCTCACAGACAAGGGTCAGTGGCCCCAAGTGGACCGCTGGCCCGCTTTACATGGCCGTTGTGCTGGGCAAGCGGTGTAAACCGGCTATGACTATAACCGAAGAAGAGGAGGTAGTAGCCCATGGACAAGTGCAAAGTGATCGCTGTTACCAATCAAAAGGGCGGTGTTGGTAAGACGACCACGGCGGTCAATTTAGGTGTGGGACTGGCGCAGCAGGGGAAAAAGGTGTTGTTGGTGGACGCAGATCCCCAGGGAAGTCTTACAGTGAGTCTGGGTGTGAAGAACCCGGACGAGTTGGAAACGACCATCTCTGACCTGATGCAAATCGTTATGGACAATAGCATCCTCTCACCACAAGACAGGGGCATTTTGAAAAATATTGAGGGTGTTGATCTGGTGCCCTCCAACATCGGCCTGTCCAGTTTTGAGGTAAGTCTTGTGAACACCATGAGCCGGGAATTTGTGCTGCGTAGCTACCTGGGCACGGTCAAGCGGGATTATGATTACGTTCTGATCGATTGTATGCCCTCGCTGGGTATGTTGACCATCAACGCTCTGGCAGCGGCGGACAGTGTTCTTATCCCATGTCAGGCTAACTACCTGTCCACCAAGGGCTTGAAGCTGTTGTTGGGATCGGTGGCCAAGGTACGGCGACAGATCAACCCATTGCTGAAAATCGATGGCATCCTGCTGACCATGGTGGATAGCCGTACCAACAATGCAAAAAGCATCATCGCGGCCCTGCAGCAGACCGGGCGTGATCTCCGGGTATTGAATACGGAGGTGCCCTTCTCTGTCCGAGCGGCAGAGTGTAGCGTAGAGGGTAAGAGCATTTTCGCCCATGACAGCAAAGGGAAGGTAGCTGCGGCATACACCGCGCTGGTAAAGGAGGTGATTGCCCTTGAACAAAGGAACCGCAATCGACCTGGGGCTGAACGAGGCTTATAACGACCTATTCTCTACCCAGGAAGACCGGGACAACGCCCAGCGCAGTTATGTGACCGACCTCCCGCCCGAAAAAATCAGCGACTTCCCCAATCACCCGTTTAAGGTACGGATGGACCAAAGCATGATAGAACTATCGGACAGTGTAAAGCAATATGGCGTCTTGGTCCCATCGCTGGTCCGTCCCATGCTGGACGGCAGTTATCAAATGGTGTCCGGCCACCGGCGCAAGCGGGCGGCGGAGTTGGCGGGCCTGCCCACGGTGCCCTGTATCATCCGGGAACTGACGGACGATGAGGCCATCATTGTCATGGTGGACAGTAACCTTCAGCGGGAACAGATATTGCCGTCAGAAAAGGCGGTTGCCTATAAGATGAAGCTGGAAGCTATGAAGCGGCAAGGTATGCGGACGGATTTAACTTTTGGCCCATTGGGCCAAAAGTCTGCCATCAATACAAGGGATATCTTGGCAACAGAAGTTCCAGATAGTTCAAGGCAAATCCAACGCTATATCCGCTTAACCAACCTTATCCCGGAATTGCTGGACATGGTGGACAATTCTGTGCTGAAAGAAGCCGGCAAGTTGCAAATGGCCCTGCGCCCCGCCGTGGAGCTGTCCTATCTGCCGGAGGCCGAGCAGACCGCCTTGTTGGAGGTCATGGAGGGAGAAATCCGCACCCCATCCCATGCCCAGGCCATCAAAATGCGGAGCTTTTCCGAGCATGGCAAGCTGAACCCGGATGTGATCCTCTCTATCATGCAGGAGGAAAAGCCCAATCAGGTGGAGCAATTCAAAATTCCCAGGGAACGGATCGACAAGTTTTTCAAGCCGGGGACGTCCGCGCAGAAAATCGAGGACACTATCGTGAAGGCTTTGGAGCTGTACCGCAAGCGGCAGAGGGAGATGGAGCGATGAACCTTACGCCCAGGGGAAAGTCTGCCCTTTTGCGGCCACAGTATGCCTGCCGCTCTCTCCCCTCTCACACTCTCTCCCCGAAACCTGCTGTTCCAGCTGAAAAGAAAGGTTTTGTCTATCCTTTTTCAGCCGGTAAAAACCTTTGGAGAACAGCGCGCAAGAAAACCGAACACAGGCATTGTTGGACCTCATGGCGTGCCATGAGAATTTTTTGTGCCCAAAATCAAAAATATGGAGGTAGTTATTATGAAGCGGAAACCCCTGACCCACGCGGCCCGGCTGCTGTGCGCCCTAGCTCTTTCCATGAGCCTGGCCCCAGCCGCCTTTGCCGCCGATCCGTCTGAACCCACCCAGCCGTCACCCTGCTATCCCACCGCTGTCACCCGGAGCGAGGATGGTACTGAGATCAGGAAAATGTACGACTTGGGGCCGGAGGATGACCCCGGCGGCATCCCCCGGTCCGATTTTGAACAGGACGGCTACCACTACACCCTCACGGACCTGCTGAAACAGGAACTCCCCGCCAACGAGAGCCGCCAGCACACGGAAACCGTGTCCGTGAACAGCAAGAGCAAGGACATGGGTGCGGTGCTGGCCCTGCTGCCGCAGACAAAGGAGTTTATCACAGAGGATGGCCTGTCCGGGGTGCTGACCCTGAAACTGGATACGGTGAAGGTGGAGGTGGCCGGGTATGGCAGCTCCACCAAAACCGTGACCGCCACCCGCACCTACCCTGGCCTTGCCAGTCAGGACACGCAGTATATCCCCAAGACTATTCAGGACGGCGGAAATTCCATGACCCTCCAGGCTGTGGACTGGCAGACCGAGGGGGACGGTCACTTTACCGCTATGGCCTCCTACTCCGGCTCCGCCACCAGCTCCTATGTGAAGGGCTATACCGTCACCGCCGACTACGCGGGCACCGTGAGTCGCATCAATCTGAACAAAATCCGCTATGTGGCGATTTTCGAGGGCACGGCCCTGGACCCCGCCCCCGGTGAGAACACCGGAGATATTTCCGACCCCAGCGCCCCGCCTGACCAGACTGATCCCACCGGGCAGGAGACCCAGACCGGAGAGAAGAACAGAGTTCTGCCGGTTGTGGCCGTTGTCGCGGCGGTGTTGCTTGGCGGCGGGGCGTTCTACTTCATCAAGCGACGGAGGTAATACGATATGAAGAAACTGACCATGCTTTTGTCCCTGCTGTGCCTGACCGCGGCCCTGGCTGTTCCCGCCAGCGCGTTGGAATACGACATTGCCGCCCCCGGTGACCCGGAGTATGGCAAGCCGACTTCGGTGGAACCTGTTGTCACGGCGGACAGGGGGGAGCTTCCCAATGTGGATGTGAGCAAAAACGCGGCTCTGGTCCCGCCCGCCTTTGGCAGCCCCACCTCCTATACCCCGAATACCGGCACTCCGCTGACCCCCAATCTGGCCCCCGGCTATATGCTGGGCGATGGTGCCGTTATCAACGGCAGCGCCGGCACCACCGTCGCTCCGCCCGATTATTCCTGCTTCCCCAGCGGCGGCACATCCAGCGTCCTCCCCACCACCGGCTTTACGGAGGTCACATCGGACCTCTACTATCAGGGCGGCTACCTGGCGACCCTGAAAATCCCCAGCATTGATGTCAATGTGAAGGTCTATGAGGGGACGGGAAGCTCCGTGCTGAGAAAGGGCGCGGGCCATTTTGAGGACACCAGCATTTGGGCCGGAAACATCTGCGTGGCTGCCCATAACAGGGGCGTGAACGCCCACTTTGGGGAGATCCACACGCTGGATGTGGGAGATGAGATCATCCTGACCACCAAGCTGGGCAAGCGCACCTACGCCGTGACCAGCGTGAACAAGATCAGCGAGATGGAAAATTCCCTGCTGGCCCCCACTGCGGAGAACTGCATCACCCTCTTTACCTGTGTCCGCAACCAGAGCGCCTACCGCTGGGCGGTCCGGGCCGTGGAGGTGCCATAACTCACCCGCTGAAAAGAAGATCGCACCTTAGATAGTTTTTGCCTCCCTATGGTACGGTTGGGATAGCAACACCCCATTCCAGGATGGAAAACAATATGAAATGCACGATTTCTGCGCTGCATTGACACTGGCGCTGTCCCTGCCTGCCCATGCTGTGGAGGTTTCCACGGACCAAGAGGAGGCCGCCGCCCGGCTTCAGCTTCAGGGCTGATGTCGGGCGATGAGCACGGCGACCTGAATTTGAACAAGGCGCTGACACGGGCAGAACTGACCTGCCTGATTAGTCCCATCGTCCTGAACCCGGAACACGTAGCCTGGGAGAAGGATCGGTACACCCGGATGTGTACTACCAACTTTTCCGATGTGCCGGAGTGGGCTCAGGTGGCTGTTGGCGTATGCGCCTCCATGGGAATGATGGCTAGGCATGGGGACGGGCGGTTTGGCCCTGGCAATCTAGTCAGCCCGTAGATGGCATGTACCGTTATGCTCCGCTACCTGGAACGGGACGGCTAAGACTGCGATACCGCCTGCGAGAAGGTCGTGGAGCTGGTGCTGGCCTTAGCCAGCACCCTGGAAGGCGACATGATCACACGGGGAGATATGGCGATCCTGCTGGATGGTTCGCTGGACTATCTGGAGTATCTTCAAACACTGTAAAGAAACTTGAACGAAAACTGAATAAAGCCGCAAGCGGTCCTGGTGTCCAAGCACATCAAGGGCCGCTTATTTTATTGTAATAGGAGGCATACGCACGATATGAAACAGAGAATTTTATCGTTTTTTCTGGCTTTGCTGACCCTTTTTGGCCTGTTTTCTACCGCCGCCTTTGCCGCAGACACACCGGAGGCCGCCCTGGGCGAGGTGAACATCTACAACGGCGAACATGAACTGGACTATCTTTCCATCAACGGCGCGGTCAAAAAACAGGTCTATACCTATTTTCTCTATGAGTCCAACAACGGTATTCAAAAAGAATCTCCGGCGTACTGCGTCAACCCGACTACCCCCGGCGTCCCCCAGACCGTAGGCCCCGGCGAGAGCATCAAATATCTGGCTGATGAAACGGCCAGCGACCCCAAGGTAGTGGGCATCATCTCCAACGGCTATCCTCACCGCTCCCTGGGAGAGTTAAATCTGGACAACAAATACCAGGCGTATTATGCCACGAAAATGGCGCTGTGGTGTTATCTATTGCCAGACTGGAACATCGCCAACCTGAAGGTGGCCCCTGGACTCACCGGCTCCGAGCTGGACATTGGCAACCGCATCCTGGCTGCCGCCAAGGATATTTACAAGCGGGGCACTACCTATAACTATATGCTCACCCCCCGCATGACCGCCACGGCGGAGACCTCCGTTGCCTACCCCGTGACCATTGACGGCGAGGAGTATAAGCAGCAGGTGTTCACCGTCTGGAGCGAGACCTGGGTGTATGACTACGACGTGGCTGTGTCCTTCTCCGACCCAGGCTCCGTGCCGGAGGGCACGAAAATCGTGGACATGGAAAATAACGAGATCACCGCTGTCACCACCGAGGGCACCAGCGACGGCTATGCCGGACAATTCAAAGTACTGTACCCTGTGGACAGCATCCAGGGGCAGAGCGGTAACGTCCAGCTCTCCCTCTCCGCATCCGTGGCCCAGTATGCAGCCATGTATGCCGTCTGCCTGGAAAAAGACCGATACGGTAATCTGCAAAATTATATCTGCGACCTGGATAACAACCGCCAGATGGAGCTGGCCGCCATCAGCAGCTACACGGACAGCACAGAGGAGGAGTCAGGCGAAACCCTTTTGAAAATCGTGAAGCTGGAGGAGGGGACGGAGACCCCGCTGGAGGGGGCTGTGTTTTCTTTGTATGATCCGGAGGGCCGCAAGGTGGGCTCTTACTCCACCGGACCGGAGGGAACGGTCCTGATCCCCCTGACCCTGGAAGGGCACTATACCGTGACGGAGGAGATCCCGCCCCGGTATCACCTTCTGTCTGATGAGCGCACCCAGCACGTCGATGTGGAGTATAACAAGACCGCCATCGTGACCTTTACCAACGCCCCTTATGGCTCCCTGCGGGTGGAAAAACGGAGCGACACCGGCGACGCCCTCTCCGGCGTCACCATTCAGATCAAGCACATTGAGACCGGGGAGACCCGGACCGAACAGACCCGCAACGGCGTGGTGGTGTTCGATGAACTGGCCCCCGGCGGCTGGGAGGTCAGGGAGACCGCAGGTATTGAGGGCTGGATCGCGGACACGGACACGGTGCAGACCGTGGCGGTAGTGGCCGGAGAGGAATCCAGCGCCACCATAGTCAACAAGGAGCTGCCTGGACTGCGGATCACGAAATATGAGCGGGGCACTATGACCCTTATGCCCAATGTCTCCTTTGAGATTTTCCGGGACGCCGAGAGCCTGGGCATCTTCCAGACGGACGAGTTCGGCCAAATCCTGCTGACAGACTGCGCGCCCGGCACCTACTGGGTAGAGGAACGGGACACAGGCGGAGACAGCCACGTGCTGGACACTACGCCGCAAGAGGTGGAATTGAAAGCCGGGGACGGCATCAAGGAGCTGGTCTTTTTCAATGATCGCTTGCCCGGCATCCATCTCATCAAGGTGGACAGTTCGGACCTCTCCCAGCCCATCGCTAACGCCCGTTTCCGTTTTGAGGCGGTGGATGGTAGCTTTGGCCCGGTGGAATATACCACCCTGGAGGACGGGACCATCGACCTGAGTAAACTCCCCGCCGATACCGCCTATGTAGTAACTGAATTAGAGTGCCCCGGCTATATTGTGGACAACGCCCAGCGCATCATACACCTGGACGGCGGGGACCAGGCGCAGTTCGTGTTCACCAACTCCAAGCTGCCCTCTCTGCATTTATATAAGGAAAGCGCAGATGGGACGCCCATGGGCGGCGTGACCTACCGGCTTTCTAAAATCGAGGACGGCTCCCGATATCTGGACCGCACCACTTCCAGCACAGGCGAGATCGTCTGGGAGGGCCTGGAGCCTGGCGTCTACTCCCTGCAAGAGGTGTCCACGGTATCGGACCACCTGCTGGACACGACCGAGTACCATGTAGAACTGTTCCCGGGCCAGGACGGCACCATCTGTCTACAAAACGACAAGCGGCCAAGCCTCACCATCTGGAAATTTGACGCGGACGACCACTCCATTCCCATCCCCAACACCACCTTTTTGGTGGAGGAAGCGGATGGCAGCAGCGTGGCCGAAGTGACTACCGGGCCGGACGGCTCTGTGACCGTCCCTAACCTCTGGCCGGGGGTATTCAAAATCTCCGAGCAGTCCGCAGGCAGCGATGCCTATCTGATGGACGCCCCGGATCAGTATGTCACCCTGTACGCCAACCGGGACCGGGAGGCGTATTTTTATGACCACAAGCGGCCTGTTATCGAGATCATCAAGGAAAGTTCCATCACCCATGAGCGGCTAAGTAATGTTCGCTTCCAGGTCTGGTACGCCAGCAACGACACGGAAACCGGCGAGTACAACGACTTGGGCGTATTCACAACGGACGAGAATGGGCGCATTGAACTGACCGGCCCGGACAACGGCCTGCGGGACGGCTGGTTCCGGGTCAAGGAACTGGAGCCGCCCGTAGGGTTCTCCATCAAGGACAGCGACACCCAGGAGGCTTTTGTACAGGCCGGGAAGGGCCATACCTTCCGGTTTGAGAACACCCCCCTGTCCGCTTTGGTGGTGTATAAGCAGGACAGTGTGACGGGGGCCGGAATTTCCGGCTGCCGTTTCCAACTGAAATACCTAGGCGGCGAGGTCAGCGGCAGTGGCGGCACCGTCATCGGAAACTATGTGACCGCCTCCAACGGCTCCTTCACAGTTACCGGCCTGAAAGCCGGCTACTACATCTGTGAGGAGGTAGAAAGCGACGGGGCCCACGTCATCGACAGCGCGCCCCAGTCCTTCTACATCAGCGGCGAGGAGCAGGACATTGTAACGCTCTATTTTTCCAACGCACCCAAGGGGGCCGTCCTGGTCAAGAAGGTGTCCAGCGCCGACAGCAGCCCTTTGAGTGATGTGGAGTTTTTTGTGACTACGGCGGACGGCGCTGTGGTGGGCGACAGCAACGGCAAGTTTGTGACGGACTCCAACGGGACCTTCTTGATTGAGGGCATCGCCCCCGGCACCACGCTGGTCATCAAGGAGACCAGGGCCAAGCCCGGCTACCTGCTGGACGATACCCCCCAGACCGTCCAGGTCAAGGAAGGCCAGACCGTCACGGCAGAGTTCCGCAATCAACCCCTGGGAAATTTGGTGATTGAGAAGTGGGGACGGAACGGCTCCGAGACGGTCCCCCTGGAGGGCGTCAAGTTCGAGGTCAAATACGCCAACGGCCAGTATGTGGACGCTGCTGGGGGCACCCTGTCCAGCAACGGCCTTTACTATACCGACTCCACAGGGAAAATTATCCTGTCCGGGATCACCGGCACAGTGGTAGTGACCGAATTGGAGAGTGTGGAGGGGTACACCATTGACCCGGACGGCCAGAGCCAGACCGTCACCATCAACCCCAACGACACGCAGACGCTGCGTTTTTACAACAACGCCGTGGGCGGCGTGGAGTTCTTAAAGGTCTCCGAGGCGGACAAAACAGAGCGCATCCCCAACACCACTTTTGAAATCCGCCGTGTCAGCAACGACGCCCTAATCAACACCGTGACCACAGGGCGGGACGGAAAGGTATATCTGCCCCTGGAGAGCGGCGATTACTACGCCGTGGAAACCGAGAGCGCCGAGGGCTTCAAATTGGACGATACGCCCATTTGCTTTACTGTAAAAGATGGGCAGACCACCCGCAAGACCGTGACTAACGCACCCCTCTCCGGCATCCTGCTCCATAAAATTTCTACCGCAGACGGCGAGGGCATCCCCGGCGTGTCGTTCATTTTGTACGACAGCGGCCATAATCCCATTGATCAGCAGACCACCGACGACCGGGGCTATGCCCGGTTTGAGGACCTGACGGAGAGCGGCCGCTATTATCTGCGTGAAATGGAAAATGAGGGCTATATCGTGGACGAGGGGGTGAAAACCGTCTGTGTGCGCGCTGGAGAGATCACTGAGGTAGAGTGGGAGAACACGCCCATCACCGGACAGATCCAAATCACCAAGACCAGCGCAGACTATAACTCTATGAACGGCTGGCCTGCCGGCACCCCCATCCCCGGCACGGTATTTGAAGTTTACCATGCCCGCAGCGGGAACCTTGTGGACACCATCCGCACCGATAAAAACGGTGTGGCCGTGTCTAAGCCCTTGCCTTTGGGCCGGTACAAAATCGTGGAGTCCCAGGCGGCGGACTTCTATGCTTTGGACAAAACGCCTATTGAGGTGGAGATCGAGCATGAGGGCCAGATTGTCCGGGCGGCCATGACCAACAAGAGCCTTTATACTAATGTAGCCATCCAGAAAACCGGCTATGCCGAGGTCATGCCCGGCCAGAATATCCGCTACACCTTCTCCGGCATCGCCAACAACTCCACGACTTCTCTCACATCGTTCTACTGGCGCGATACCCTGTCCGTGGAGGCGGTGCGGCTGACGAAGATCACCACTGGCACCTACAATGCCGCTGGAAACTATAAGATCGTCTACAAGACCAATCTCAGCGGGAGCGAGTACCGTGTGCTGGCGGACAGCCTGAACACGCAGCAGAACTATGTGCTGGACGCCTCGTCTGTGGCCCTGCGGCTGGGGTCCAACGAGTATGTCACGGAAGTTATGTTCGTGTTTGGCGTCGTGCCCTCCAACTTCCGGCAGGTGGAAACGCCCATGATCGACTGCTCCGTGGTGTCCTGGGTCAAAGGCGGCAGCCAATTCGTCAATCAGGCGGATGTGGGCGGCGTCTATAACGGTCAGTGGATCATGGCTACCTCCCGGTGGGTGACGAAGGTCTACGCCCCCTCCAAGCCCCTGCCCCGGACGGGTTATTAAGCGCATCCCCCGCGGGGGGGGGGGGGGGGCGCGGGGGGGG
>NZ_JANGBZ010000082.1:0-10883 GCF_024462915.1 Clostridium sp. DFI.5.61 | reverse complement strand
CCCCCCCCCCCCCCCCCCCCCCCCCCCCCCCCCCCCCCCCCCCCCCCCCCCGGTCGCTTCTGTTCTCTTGTCTGACTCAGCCGATGGCCTGTCCCTGATAGGCGCGCACGCCTGTCTTAGTGTCCAGGGTGATCTGGCTGAACCACTCGTCCCACAGCAGCTGGTTCTCTGCCGGCAGGTTCACATGGTCCTTGCCGGTGACCCAGGCGTAGCGGAACAGAGGGATGCCGTCCTCATTCTCCCAGACGGAGTTGTTGTAGCGGCCCTCCACATAGGTCTCAGTGGCCCCGGTCTTACGGACCTCGACCACGTTGGAGGCGGCCGCCAGCCCGTTGCGGACCAGCCACATGTCCACCGCCTGGGTGGTCATGGTGTCGTCCTGGTTCAGGTCATAGCTCCACATGTCGTACTGGGCCATGGTCATGAACATGGGCACGGTCTGGGATCCCGTCTCCTCCCTGGCCATCAGGGGGCCAGAGGTGGCGCCCATGGCGGCGAAGCGGTGGGAGACCTCGGCACTGCCCAGGTAGTGGGTCATCATGCAGCCCATGGAGTGGCCGGTGCAGTAGATGCGGCCCTGATCCACCTGGGGATAGACTGCGATCAGCTGGTCCAGCAGGTCCTCGGCATACACCACGTCGGTGTAGCGCAGCTCAGGGTCCTCCACCTGCCACAGCGCGCGGTAGGCGGTGGGGTTGGCCTCGCCGCCGCCCAGGGTGGGGGGCACCGGCACCAGGGTGGACTCGGGGAACACCAGCATGATGCCCTCCTCATCGGCGATATTGTACCACAAGGTATTCTCAAAGAAATTGCGCATAGAGGTGGAGGCTCCGTGATAGGCAATGACCACGGGCAGCTGCTCGCCGCTGCCGCGGTAAGCCTCAGGGATATAGACCAGATACTGCCGGTCGATGCCCTGGGAGTCGGTGAAGCTTCGGAACTCCACTCCCATCTCCTCATAGTCCACCTTCCAGGAGATAGCGTTGGACAGCACACCGCCGCCGTAGCGGTAGAACTGGCCCATGAAGTCCCAGATCATGTCGGTGGTGGCAGGCAGGGCGTAGTCATAGTTCCCCTCTTCGGTGACCACGGCGGCCGCCAGGATCTCGCCGCCTTCAGGAGCAAAGCGCTCCACGGCGTTCTTGTCGTTGGCTGCGGCCTGCCAGTAGTCCGCCACAGCCTTTGCCTGCTCCGTCATGGTGCTTTCCACGATCTTGACGGGCACCGGCACCTCCTTGCGGGTGACGCCGTAGGTCTTGGTATCGGTATCAAAGGACACATCCCCGTTGGACGCCATGTAGCCGGCGTCAATGAGGCTGGCATCCAGGAACACCGCTCCGGCGATATTCAGGGGATTCTCCATGGCGTACTTCTGCAGGCAGGTACCCATGGCACCGTAGCCCACCAGGTACATGCTGGGACCGGGCTGGAGCCACTTGCCCGCCTTGGCGGCGCTGATGCCGGCATTGATGTATGCCTGCTCCTCCTCCAGAGTTCCCCAGGGAGTACCCTGGGCGGGTTCCAGCACGAACAGGCAAAAGCCCTCCTCGTCCGCCTTGTCCATCCAGCCGCTGGTCTCCATGAAGCTCACGGCGTTCAGGCCCTCAGGGACGTTCATCACCACGAACATGGCGCCCTGGGGCGTGCCCTGGGGCACATAGAGCTTGGCGGTGCGGGCGGCATCGCCCACCTGGACGTCCATTTCCAGCACGCCCTGCCACAGCATGGGCACCACGTTGTCCTTGGTCTGATACTGGGCTGCCTGCTGGGCCATCAGGCTCTCCAGCTCTGAATACACCAGCTGGGGCAGCTTGGTCACAGCGGTCTCCTCCTCCGCGGCCGTGCTGGTGACCGCCGCAGTGCGGGTGACGCCGTTCCAGGCCACCTGGAAGCCGAAGAACTGGGCCAGATAGGTCAGGGGCACATAGCCCACCTCGCCGGACAGGTCGGCGGCGGTGTCCATGGTCACGCCGCCCGCCTCCTTGGCCCCGTCCTGGAAGGTCAGGCTGGCCTCTCCTTTGGTGAAGGTGACGCTCCCGTCACCAGTCTGGACCGTCAGCCCCAGCTGGGGGCCGATGCTGGCGGGGACCTGGGTCCGGTCCTGCCCGTCGATATAGGCGGGGACCTCCAGCTCCAGCGCCGTCCCATCCAGGGTCACCGTCACCTGGGGGCCGGCGGCCTGGGCCGCCAGACACAGGGACAGCGCCATAGCCAGGGTCAGCACCAGCGCCAGCGCGCGTCTTGTCATTGCTCTCATACTCTGCTACCTCCCTATTTCTCCCGGACCGCATGTGCAGTCCGGGGTGTCTGAGCGCCTGTCCCGGGGAAAATTTCTTCTACTCCGCGCCGGCTCACCGCAGAGCTTTGTCCATTCCGACCAAAAAAGGCGCTTTTTTTATTTTAATGTTTTTTTACCATTCTGTCAATGTTCTCCCGCCCTATCGTCTCCGCAGACTCATGGGCTCCATTTCTGCCGTTGTTCGGAAAAATACATGGGAAAAACAGCTTTTTCCCTTGCATCCCTCTTTTAGAGGAAGTATAATAAGAATGCTGTCATGTTGGCCGGATAAGGCAAATCCGCTGTGCGGTTGCGAATCCCGGTCCACGGAGGTAACAGATATGGTAAAAGCGATCGTAGGCGCCAACTGGGGCGACGAGGGCAAGGGCAAGATCACGGACATGCTGGCAGAGCAGTCCGACGTGGTCATCCGCTTTCAGGGCGGGGCCAACGCGGGCCATACCATCATCAACAACTATGGCCGGTTCGCCCTGCACATCCTCCCCTCCGGCACCTTCTATCCCCATGTGACCAACATCATCGGCAACGGCGTGGCACTGGATATCCAGAAGCTGGTGGACGAGCTGGGCTCCATCACCAGCCAGGGCGTCCCCGCCCCCAACCTGATTGTCTCGGAGCGGGCCCAGATCCTGATGCCCTACCACCGTCTCCAGGACAGCTACGAGGAGGAGCGCCTGGGCGGCAAGGCCTTTGGCTCCACCAAGAGCGGCATCGCCCCCTTCTACTCGGACAAATACGCCAAGATCGGCATCCAGGTCTGCGACCTGTTCCACGAGGACCGGCTGCGGGAGCGCCTGACCGCCGCCGTCTCCCTGAAAAATGTGCTGTTCGAGCACCTGTACCACAAGCCCTCCCTGGACGTGGACGAGCTGTACCAGCAGCTGATGGAGCTGCGGGAGCAGATCCGCCCCTATGTGGGGGACGCCGTCACCTTTGTTCACGACGCCCTGCGGGCGGGCAAGACCGTCCTGCTGGAGGGCCAGCTGGGCTCTATGAAGGACCCTGACCTGGGTATCTTCCCCCTGACCACCTCCTCCCACACCCTGGCCGGCTTCGGCTGCGTGGGGGCCGCCGTCCCCCCCACCGCTGTGGAGGACGTGATCTGCGTCACCAAGGCGTACTCCTCCTCTGTGGGCTCCAACACCGAGCCCTTCGTCAGCGAGGTGCTGGGCGAGGCGGGAGATGAGCTGCGCCGCCGCGGCGGTGACAAGGGCGAGTTCGGCGCCACCACCGGCCGTCCCCGCCGGGTAGGCTGGTTCGACACTGTGGCCACCAAGTACGGCTGCATGGTCCAGGGGGCCACCCAGGTGGCTCTGACCTGCCTGGACGTACTGGGCTATCTGGATGAGATCCCGGTGTGCACCGGCTATGAGATCGACGGGACAGTCACCGACCGCTTCCCCACCCCCCCGGAGCTGATGCGGGCCAGGCCCGTGTTCACCACGCTCCCCGGCTGGAAGTGCGACATCCGGGGCTGCACCGACTACCAGGCCCTGCCTCAGCAGGCAAAGGCCTATGTGGACTTCCTGGAGTCCAGGATCGGCTATCCCATCACCCTGGTCTCCACCGGACCCAAGCGCAACGAGATCACCGTCCGGCAGAAGTAATTTCCCGGACTGCTATGCGCCGGATACCAGGCTCTGGTATCCGGCGCTCCCCCTTCCCCCTCTGTCCATCCGGCGGCCCTGCCGCCTTGTTTGAAGAAAGGATCTGTGTCACCATGACCAAAATCGACATTATCTCCGGGTTTTTGGGTGCCGGCAAGACCACGCTCATCAAGAAGCTCCTCTCCGAGTCCTTCCATGGCGAGAAAGTGGTCCTGATCGAGAACGAGTTCGGTGAGATCGGCATCGACGGCGGCTTTCTGAAGGATGCCGGCGTCCAGATCACGGAGATGAATTCCGGCTGCATCTGCTGCTCCCTGGTAGGGGATTTCGGCACCGCCCTCAAGGAGGTGCTGGATACCTATTCGCCCGACCGCATCATCATCGAGCCCTCCGGCGTGGGCAAGCTGTCCGATGTCATCGCCGCCGTGGAGCGGGTGCGGGACGGCGGTGCCCCCCTGGAACTGCACAGCTTTGTCACCGTGGTGGACGCGGTGAAGTGCAAGATCTATATGAAGAACTTTGGCGAGTTCTTCAACAACCAGGTGGAGCACGCCTCCGCTATCCTCCTCAGCCGGACCCAGAACATGGACCAGGCCAAGCTGGCCGCCGACGTAGCCATGCTGCGTCCCCACAACGCCAAGGCGGCTATCCTCACCACTCCCTGGGACCAGCTCACCGGCGCCCAGATCGTCTCTGCCATGGAGGGGGGCCACGACTTGGCCCGCGAGCTGATGGAGGAGATCGGACACCACCACGACCACAGGGAGGACGAGCCCTGCTCCTGCGGTCATGACCACCACCATGACCACGAGCATGAGCACGAGCACCACCACGACCATGACCACGGGGACTCCTGCTCCTGCGGCCATCACCACACCCAGGAGGAGCTGGACGCCATCCACGCTGAGCTGGGCTGCGAGGGGGCCTGCGGCTCCTGCGACCTGTGCGACAGCTGCATCCACTCCACCTTCCACCACCATCACCATGCCGACGAGGTGTTCACCAGCTGGGGCCGGGAGACTCCTCGGAAGTACAGCCGGGAGGAACTCCAGGACATTCTTTCCGTCCTGGCCATGACGGAGGATTACGGCACCATCCTCCGCTCCAAGGGCATGGTCCCCGATCAGGACAGCGAGGGCTGGCTCCACTTCGACCTGGTCCCCGGCGAGTTTCAGATCCGGGAGGGCAGCGCCGACTACACCGGCCGCCTGTGCGTCATCGGCGCGGGCCTGGACGAGGCCAGGCTGGAAAAGCTGTTCCTGCTGGCGTGAGGTGAGGCTGCATGAAAGATCCCCGTATCCCGCTGTACCTCATCACCGGCTTTCTGGACAGCGGCAAGACCACTCTGCTCACCGACACCCTGAATATGGATTATTTTGCCGATGGGCAGCGTACCGTCCTGCTGATGTGTGAGGACGGCGAGACGGAGTATGATCCGGAGCAGCTGTCCAGGCTGAACACCCGCCTGGTCCCTGTCCAGGACCAGGCCCAGCTGAACACCAGCTTTCTCCAGGAGATCGACCGCCGCTATCAGCCGGAGCGGGTGCTCCTGGAGTACAACGGCATGTGGCCCATCCAGATCCTCCGGGACCTGAAGCTGCCCAAGACCTGGGGGCTCTACCAGGCCATCGACGTCATCGACGGCTCCACCTTCGAGATGTACCGCTCCAACATGCAGTCCATGGTCATCGACATGGTCACCGAGGCCGATATGGTCCTCTTCAACCGCTGCACGCCGGACATGCCCCTGTCCGGCTGGAAGCGCTCCATCCGGGCGGTAAACCGCATGTGCGAGATCGTCTTTGAGGACGAGAAGGGGGAGGAGCTGGAGGTGGAGGACATCCTCCCCTACTCCCTGGAGGCGGACACCATCGTCCTTGAGGACGAGGACTACGGCATCTGGTACTTGGACATCCAGGAGCACCCAGAGCGCTACACCGGCAAGACCGTGGTCTTCCGGGCCCAGGCCATGACCAGCATGAAGCTGCCCAAGGGCACCTTCATCCCCGGCCGCAACGCCATGACCTGCTGCGCCGAGGACATCCGCTTCTTCGGCTTCCTGTGCAAGTATGACCGGTCCCGCTCCCTGAAGAAGGGGGAATGGGTCATGGTGGCCGCCCGCATCCAGTGGGAGGAGTCCCCCGTCTATCAGGGGGAGGGCGTGGTCCTCTACGCCCAGCGGGTGGAGCGGGCCGACCGCCCGGACGATCCCCTGGTCTATTTCCGATGACCCTTTTCCCGGCGCCCCGGCGGGGCGTCGGGAAAATTTTTGAAAAGCCCTCCCTCCTCCTTGACACCCCTTCCTTCAGATGATAGTATAATAAATTGTAAGCGCTGTGAACGGAAAAGTAGCATCCTCCACCGGTCGACAGAGAGGGAACGCCACCGACTGAGAGCGGTCCCAGTCCGCGGGATGTGAAGTGCGTCCGGGAGCGCGGCGGGTAATGCCGCCCGGTCTGGCCCCGATACCGGCCTTTGAGTGAAAAATGAGAGTGGAACCGCGAGCGATCGCCTCTTATGCCTGTGGGCATGAGGGGCGCTTTTGTTTGTGTCCAAGCTGCGAAAAGGAGGCGTTCCCCTTGCATCTTCCCTTTCCCCGGCTCCGGCACAGCCGCCGGAGCGCACCGCGATGTCCCGGGTGCTGTTCTTCCCGCCCACAATAAATGGGGAGACGGAATGGATCTCCCCCAAGGAGGACATCATGTTTCAGTCACTGAGTGAATTGCTGGGCGCCTATCAGAAGCGCGACCCGGCCGCCCGCAGCAAGCTGGAGATCTTTCTCCTCTACCCCGGCGTCCACGCCGTCATCTTCCACCGCGTCTCCCACTGGCTCTACTGTCACCACCTTCCCTTCCTGGCCCGCCTGAACTCCCAGCTGGCCCGCCACATCACCGGCATTGAGATCCACCCCGGCGCCAAGATCGGCCGCCGCCTGGTCATTGACCACGGGATGGGCATCGTCATCGGCGAGACCGCCGAGATCGGCGACGACTGCCTGATCTATCATGGCGTCACCCTGGGCGGCACCGGCAAGGACCACGGCAAGCGCCATCCCACCATCGGAAACAACGTGCTCATCAGCTGCGGAGCCAAGGTGCTGGGGCCCTTCCGGGTGGGTGACAACGCCCGGATCGCGTCCAACGCCGTGGTGCTCAGCGAGGTGCCGGAGGACGCCACCGCCGTGGGCATCCCCGCCCAGATCGTCCGCATCGCCGGACGGGTCACCCACTACGCCGATGACGTAGACCAGACCAGCGTGGAGAATCCCACCCTGGAACGGCTGGAAGCCCTGTCTCAGCGGGTGGAATTCCTGGAGAAGCTGCTGGATGACCGGTTCCTGAAGGAACGGGCATAGTTCTCTCACGATCCCGGGCGGCCCAGGCCGCCCTCACCGAAGAAAATGGAGGTTTTTTATCATGCTGTTATATAATTCCGCCACCCACAAGAAGGAGGAGTTCCAGACCCACACCCCCGGCCACGTGGAGATGTACACCTGCGGACCCACGGTGTACCACTTCGCCCACATCGGCAACCTGCGCTCCTACATCATGGAGGACGTGCTGGAAAAATTCCTGCGCTGGTCCGGCTATGATGTGAACCGGGTGATGAACATCACTGACGTTGGCCACCTCAGCTCCGACGCTGACACCGGCGAGGACAAGATGCTCAAGGGCGCCCGCCGGGAGCACAAGACCGTGATGGAGATCGCCCAGTATTACACCGACGCCTTCTTTGAGGACTGCCGGAAGCTGAACATCAAGCGCCCTGACACGGTGCAGCCCGCCACCGGCTGCATCGACGAGTATATCCAGATCATCACCCGCCTGCTGGAGAAGGGCTACGCCTATCAGGCCGGGGGCAATGTGTACTTCGATTCCTCCAAGCTGGAGCGCTACTACGTGTTCAACGACCACGATGAGGAGGATCTGGCGGTGGGCGTCCGGGATGGCGTGGAGGAGGACACCAACAAGCGCAATAAAAATGACTTCGTCCTCTGGTTCACCAAGTCCAAATTCGAGGATCAGGCCCTGAAGTGGGACTCCCCCTGGGGCGTGGGCTACCCCGGCTGGCACATCGAGTGTTCCGGCATCTCCATGAAGTACAACGGGGAGTATCTGGACCTGCACTGCGGCGGCATCGACAACGCCTTCCCCCACCACACCAATGAGATCGCCCAGTCCGAGTCCTATCTGGGCCACCCTTGGTGCCGCCAGTGGTTCCATGTCCACCACCTGAACACCAATTCCGGCAAGATGTCCAAGTCCTCCGGCGAATTCCTCACTGTCTCCCTGCTGGAGGAGAAGGGCTATGATCCCCTGGTCTACCGGTTCTTCTGCCTCCAGAGCCACTACCGCAAGGGGCTGGTGTTCTCCTGGGAGAACCTGGACAACGCCAGGGCCGCCTTTGACAAGCTCATCGCCCGCATCGCCGCCCTGGACCCCCAGGACGGATCTGTGGACGAAGCCGTTCTGGCGGAGTATAAAGAGAAATTTCTCCAGCAGATGGGCAACGACCTGAACACCTCCATGGCCGTCACCCTGCTGTACGACGCCCTGAAAGCCAAGGCCAGCGGAGCCACCCGGCTGGCCATCCTGGACAGCTTCGACCAGGTGCTCTCCCTGTCCCTGCTGGACAAGGCGGCTGCGGTGCGGGAGGAGCAGGCCAAGGTAAAGGCCGCCCAGGCCCAGGCGGGCTACACCGTCACCGGCGAGGGGGCCCCCGAGATCGACGCTCTGGTGAAGGCCCGGGGCGAGGCCAAGAAGGCCAAGGACTTTCCCGAGGCAGACCGCATCCGTGACGAGCTGAAGGCCCGGGGCATCGAAGTCACCGACGTGCCCGGCGGAGCTGTGTGGAAGCGGATCTGATCCGGCCCAAAGCACAGAAAACCGGCACCTGGACGAAACACGTCCAGGTGCCGGTTTGTTCTAATCTGCCCGCACTACACCAGCGTCCGCTCCGGTTAGGGGAATCCAGAGACCGCCGATCTCCAGCGCCGCCGCGCGGTCCAGATCCACAGCCTCCCCAAAGGTCCAATTCCCCAGAATACAGACCCCTTCCGGGCTCATCCGACCTGCCTCGATCTCTGTGTGATCCATGCGTGTGCCGTCCTGATAGACCACGGCACAGCTCTGCCCGCCCCAGTATCCTTTCTCGTATTCCCCTGTGATCATCGCCCCCAGCGGCGTCAAAATCAGTTGAGTGGAAATAGTCGATCCAGCCGCGGCCCCGGTCAGCTCCAGTTCCCGGACGCTCATGTTCTCCACCTGGAACAGGATTTCCCAGTTCCCGGAGATTTTTTCCGATTGCACAATGTTTCCCCCCACCCCTTGAAAGGAAATTCCGTCCAGATCGTCCAGAGAGACATGATCGTGGATTACTTCTAGATATGGAATACCATCGCGGACAAAACAGCAGCTCTCTACGGTTCTGCATGGAATTTCCCCATTTACTGTCATGTCCACACAAAGCCAGGAGCCATCCAGTCCCTCTTGGTCCAGGACCGCCCCCTCTGGCAGGCGGAACAGCGTGTGGAACGTCCCATCCTCCATAAATCCCAGGGATGAGATTTCCGCCCGCTCCAGCCCTGGCAGCTTCAGCTGCGTCTGGCCGGGGAGCAAAACCACCTCCCCTGTTTCCAGCTCCATTGTCTGCGCATAGTCCTCCGACAAGGCTGCCGCCATGGATTGGGTTTCTATGGTGTACTCATGGTACTGCTGAGGTCTGACCTGTGTGATACGCAGCCTCATCTGCTCCTGATATTTTCCTCCCTCCTCCATGTTCCCGTTTAACTCAAACAATGCGGTGCAGGTCTCCGGGTCATATCCCACACACCGGGACCGCAAGCCGTCTTCCCCCGCCTCCCTTTGAATTTTTGCCGACAGTCTGGTATTCTCGTCCACAATCCGTTCCCCTGTCAGGTCGGTAAGCTCTACATAGAGCTTGACGCGATACCGGTCCGTTACCGCCGACACCACCCTGACCTTCACCTTTTGATCCACTGCTGTGGCCCCGCTCAGTTCCTGGCTATACGGAGCAAAACTTCCCAACGCCTGAGTCAGATACTCCCGCAGGGCCGGAGAGAGGGCCAGCACCGATATAGTCAGCACGCCGCAGGCCAGTGCCGCCGCCAGCAGCAAACGGACCGGAGCTCTCTTCCGCTTTCTCCTCGGCTGTTCCTGGAGCATAGCCCGAACCAGATGCTCCCGCTGGTCCGGGGACAGCTCTATCTGCTCCATTGCCCGCCGATATTTCTGTCCTGTCATATACATTCCACCTCCAGTTTTTCCCGCAACATGGCTCTGGCCCTGGTGAGCTGGGCCCGCACCGTGCTCTCCCGCCGGCCCAAAACAGCCGCTGTCTCTGCAATAGAATACCCCTCATAGTAAAATAAATGGACCGGGAGGCGGTATTTCTCCGGCAGGGACAGCACCGCCGCCAGCACATTGCTGTCTGGCTCCTTCGGCGGTGCGGATGACACGCCCCGGGCCGCCTCCAGCGGAAGATCCCGTTTCCGCCAAGGCATCCGAAATACGTCTGCGGCGCAGTGGGTCGCCACCCTGAGCAGCCACGCCTTGCCGTGCTCCTCATCCCGAAACTCCGGGGCGGCGCGCACCAGACGGAGAAAGGTCTCCTGCATGACATCCTCTGCATCCTCCTTGCTCCCTGTGCGGGCATACGCCAGCCGGTAGACAGATGGACCGTACCGCGCTACCAGCCGCTCTGCTTCCTCCCGCTCCATAGCATCGCCTCCCTTTTCTCTGTCTGCTTCATACACGGATTTTCGGACAAAAAGGCTACACATCAGGGATTGTTTTAGGAAAATCAACGTTTTGTCAGAGGGCCCCATTTTGAGGCGGCTGACACTGTCGAAAAAGCTGCACTCTTCCGTGAGCAGGGGGCGACCGTGGCAAACGGACAACCCCTACACTTGCAGCCTGAGAAGTGTTTTCCCCGACGCACATGCCGCCGGGGAAAAC
>NZ_JANGBZ010000081.1:0-11086 GCF_024462915.1 Clostridium sp. DFI.5.61 | reverse complement strand
AATAAGGCCGCAGCTGCTCCGCCCGCTTGCACTCGATATGGACGCCGGGGAGGCCCACGATATCGGGAGTGCTCCCGTAACTCACCGCCCGCCCTGGCTCCACATTGTACCCATATTCCTGGAGAAGCCGGGCAAGCTCCAGCTCTCCCGCCCGGCCTTTTCTCTGGCTTGTTCTACCCGTTAGAACCACCCCCAGCCGCAAGCACTTCCTCTATACTCTCCAATACATCCGCAATTCGCTCCAGTTGCTTCACAATCGCTAAAGCCTGGTTGTCCGTCATGTTTTCACCTTCTTCCCGTTTGGAGTGAACATCATTCCAACATCACCGCCGCCCAAGTCGATGAGCTTAGCCCCCATCCCCTGGGCCGTGGTCAGGAAACAGCCACCACCGGGATGATCTATGTAGCGGTCCGGGCAGTCCTTTTCACAGGGCTTCCCATCCAGGGGACAAATTATATCTTTCATACTTTGCCATCCTCCGGTTTCTCAAATTCCCTTTTTATTTCCTCACGAAAAGCCTCACCTGCAACAGTTGTCCTTGATCTATCAACGGGGTAAAATGTTCTTGTTGACCAATCCGGCAGATTCTTTGCCATTCTTTCTTCCGCACAACTCCGAACAATATCCAAGTGATAAGTTAGCTTATACAACCGATCCCACGTTTTGGAATCCATGACGCTTGCATAATCTTTGTCGCATTGGATTTCCACAATTAGATCATGAAGCGCAGCTAATTCCAAGCCCAGCCGTTTCCAGATTTGAGGGTCCTTCGCCTTTTTCTTGTCCATGTCGTTCTCCTCGATACCTTTTATTATTTTCTATACTTGACCACTTTGGTTTTCACGCACCGTCAGAGAGACGCTAGGTGGTCTAGTACGGTCTAACCGTTGCGACACAAGGGATTGCGTACTTGACCAGGGTGGTCAAGTACAAAATCTGTACTCGCCATTTACAGCCGTACTAGACCAGGGTGGTCAAGTACGGAAACCCTTGATATCACTAGAAAAACTTCGTACTAGACCACTTTTGAAATGTCTGACGGTGGAGCACTGTCAAAGGGTGTCGGTATATCCTCTCGCAACTCCTCAAAATTAGAGGTTAGATCGGTTAATGCCTGGATGTGCCACACCCTCCTATCATTGCTTCCAGTATGGAAGTACCTCACATTGCCCTCTTTCTTTAAATCGGCCTTTGCCCGCTTCAAAGAGCTAAAGCTATACCCGGCGGCGGTTATCAGCTCGTCCAAATCAGCAGTAGGCATTGCACCCCCGGTTTCATGCAGAGTTTTCATAATGAACGCCTTGCAATCCTCCCGCATTGGTGAGGACTTGGCCTGTTCCGCCCCCATGACATACTCACGATCTCGCCGCCAGCTTGTCCCCTCTTTATGTATCTGCTCGTCGCTGTCAATGGAGAAAAGGACTGTTTCCTGCAACTGGGCATAATTGTTTTTCTCATTGGACAGGTAGCGGACGCCCTGATCCTCGGTAAATCCGGCCATAAGCACAGACCGGGCAATATCCCAAATGTCGGCGCTGTCAGCAATACGATCCCGCCCACAGGCACCTTTGCGTTTGTTGGTATGGCAGACAATCAGCGCCGTGGTGTTGATGTCCTCTCCGATGGTGATAAGCTGAGCGGTACAATCCCGCATTTCGTTCCGGCTTCCCATGTTGACGCGCGGTGGGGTAAAGCCCTGTATAGGGTCAAAGACACATAGCGCAGGACGGAAGTAGCGCAGTACCCTCTCCAATTCCTCAGAACCGAACTTTAACTTATGGAGCATCCCAGAACGATCTCCAACAAAATCAGGGGTAATGATATTTTTCATGTTGGCCCCGGCAAGGCGCAGTTTTTTCCGCAGTTTCTTCCTTACACTGTCCTCCGTGGTCAAGAACATAATTTTCATTGGTTCACGGGTATATCCCGGCGGGTCAAGTATGCAGGTTGTACCATTGCTTAACGCCGCAATTATGTGACACCACAATGTGGTTTTTCCTATTCCCCCATCCGCCGCAATAACTGATATTTGTCCCGCAGGTATCCACCCCGGAATAAGCCATTTGGCGTCCTCCTCTGGAAAGTCCTCCAGTGATTTGAACAAGGACAGCAAAGGATCTGCCTCTGACGGAGGCGGCTCCCATTGTGGTGTTGTGCTGATGAGCTTAGCAATCATATCACATGATTTCTCTGCTCCAAACTTTGCGACAAGATCGGATATATCCCCCTTTTCAGGCATATTGGTCCATACTTGTGTTAAGTCCAGCACTTGCACACTAGAAGCCACACCATGAATAGCGGCGGCGGTCTCCTGTGCATAGTCCTTTCCCGTTTGGTCGTTGTCCTGGAATATCACCACAGAGAGGCCCTTTAGCTGCTCGGTATACTCTGGCCTCCATTTCCCCGGTCCAGCTCCGTCTTCTCCGCTGACAGCATCATAGCCTAGCTTGTGGAGGGTATCACAGTCTTTTTCTCCTTCGACCACAAAGACGGCTCCAGTCAGTTGACCGGCTATGTAGAGGGAGTGCGGGGCGTTGCCCCGTCCTTTCTTCCATGCGCCGTTCTCCAGGTGGAACCAAATCCCGTATTTTGACCCATCTGTCCGGCGATACATGACCTTTTTGACCTGTCCGCCTGGGTATATATGCTCCCGCTCGGCCTGTCCATAATCCTGTTTCCTGGGCGGCTCCTGGATATTAAATTCTTTTTTCATCCACTCCACCGCCTCAGTGTTTGATATGCCAAGATACTTTGATACAAGATCAACAGCGTCCCCATGCTCACCACAACCAAAACACTTCCAGCCATCAGCGTATATCTGTAAGCTGGGGTTTTTGTCCCCAGCATGAAGAAAGCACCGCACCTTGTCCTGTCGGTTCAAATCCAGCCCCAGGCGGCGGGCTACCGTGCGGCAATCTTCCCTTTTCAGTTCTTCAAAGTCGATTGCCACGCATTACACCTCTGCTTTCTCGATTGCATCAGCGGCTTCCAGAATCTCCGCCGCTCTACGGCGAAGCGAATCTACGCAGCGGTCCTTTTCTTCCTTGCTAGATGGGAGGTAGTATCCGTCCAGGTTGTTGCTGAGGATCGGGATATGCCTCCGTCGCTCTATGTGGATCTGCTTTCTTACCTCTCTCTCTGAAAGCTGAGTAATCCGCACCAGGTCCCGGAGATGGAGCCCTTGTCCCGCTCCAGCAAGCAGAAACTGGGAAATATATCCCGCTTGCGTCCGGCCCTGGTCTGATGTACAATAGTTTTGGGAAGTGGTGTCCGCCCGTGAAGCCGACCCCGTTTCCTCCGCCCGTTCCGGTGCTGCAACACTGGAGCGGGTTTTTCTTTGTTCACTCATTGTTCGTTCACCTGCTTTCTAATCCATTCCTGCAAGCCAGCCACACTGACCAGTGTTCGGTTGCCCAGTTTGAAGGATGGAAAGTCCCCACGGTGGATGTACTGATAGATTGTGGGTTTACTTACTCCCAGTAGCCGGGCCGCTTCGGGTGCAGAGACGGCCAAAGGCTCCAGTTTTTCCATCACTGCACCTGCCTTTCCTGGGCGGATTTTTGTGCTTTCCGTTCCCAGTAGCGGAGGTTGTTTGCTCTGACTTTTTCCTTGTTTTTCCGTCGCCATTCGCGCTGATATTCCCGGCGTAGTTCTAGGGCCCTCTCGTTTAACTGCTTTTCACCCATGTTTTCTTCTCCTTTCTCTTGACTAGTGATTTCTCTAATGCTATACTTACAACGTAATTATAACAAACAAAAAGAGAAAATGGAACACTTAGAGAAAATCTTTCGGCATATATACACTAAGCGAGAATAATTTAGGAGGCTTTGAGTATGAGTAGAGCAAAAAAAGACACCCCGCCTCGCTTTCCAGAGTTTCGGGCTGCCTTTCTTGAATTGATGGGAGATATGACATTAGATCAATTTTCAAAAAAACTGGAAATGTCCCGTGCTACCGTGGGATTTTATGCAGCAGGCCAGAGAATCCCGGACGCTCTTGGACTAAAGAAGATAGCTAAAAAATGCAATGTTTCGGCGGATTGGTTGCTTGGATTATCTGATGTTAAAAGTGTAGATATGGACATTCGAGTTGCATGTCAGTCTACGGGATTAACAGAAAAGACCGTTAAATTATTACACTATGGGAAAGAAGGCTTTGATTTCGCTGGTGTGAAGGAATTTTTTAATTTTTTAATGGGACTACCTGCTGTTACAGTATTTGAGAACTGTCTCCAAAGAGCAGCACTAGCTTCTTTAGCTTATGAAAGGGTTCCACCAGAGGAGGGCGGAGGGCTCAATTTAGATGAACTCCGCGAATTGCCTTATGATGATTATAAGCAAAAAATGCAAGAACTGGACGCTTTAGCTACAGAAAGAGAACGTCAAATGACCGAAGATTTACTAAGTGGTTATTGCATAAAAATAGGGTTTGATGAAGCAATAGATTTTTTTACAACTCGTGCGACTGCAATCCTTGATGGTGTTACTAATGTATGTGTGGGAAATATTGCAAATAGAATTACGGATGATAAATAAAAAACCGCCCCCAGTGCTACCAACACCAGGGACGGCTATAGGGGGCAGTAAACTTGTGGGCCTACTGCTCCTCCATTCTACCACAAACAAAGGAGGAATTGCAATGGCGAGAAAGAGCAACACCAGAGCCGCACAGGGGAGTGGGACGATCCGACAGCGGAAAGACGGACGGTGGGAGGCCCGTTATACTGTGGGCCGTGATCCCGGCACAGGGAAACAGATACAGCGGTCAGTCTACGGGGCCACTCAGCAGGAAGTGAGAAAGAAGCTGGCCCAGGTCACCACTGCACTGGACTGTGGAGACTACTTTCAGCCATCTAAAATGACGCTGGCCAGATGGGTGGAGTTATGGCTTCAGGAGTACACCAGCGACAAGAAGTATCTGACCGTCAAGCACTACACGGCGCAGTGCAAGACCCACATTGTACCCAGCTTGGGGGCGGTGAAGCTGGCGGAATTGACTGCACCCCAGATACAGGCTTTTTACAATGGACTTCTTCGTGATGGTATGGCCCCCAAAAGTGTTCGGAATATCCACGGTATCCTCACCAAATGTCTCTCAACCGCAGTCAGCGTGGAATACATTCGGGACAACCCTGCAAGCCGTGTCACACTCCCCCGGGTGGAGAAAAAAGAAATTCACCCACTCACAGATGAACAGGTGAAGGACTTTCTCCGGGTATCCGCTGGGGATGAATATGAAATTCTCTTGAAGGTGATCCTTTTTACCGGCCTGCGGGAATCGGAGGCCATTGGTCTAACCTGGGACTGCGTGGACTTCAAAGCGGGGACCGTGAAAGTCTGCAAGCAGCTCCAAAAGCGTCCGCTGTCTGATGGCGGCTTTACCTTCGCTCCGCTGAAAAACGACAAGACCCGCACACTTCGCCCCGCCCCCTTTGTCTTGGAGCTATTGGAGCGCCGCAAACGAGAGCAAGCAGAGCAGCGGCTCAAGGCCGGGGAGCTGTGGGTGGGCTGGCAGACAACCGATCAGCAGAAAAGCGCCCTAGTATTCACCACAGCGACGGGGAGCAATCTCAGTCCCCAGACGGTCTATAACCATTACAAGAAGCTGGCCTCTCAAATCGGGGCTCCAGATAGCCGGGTACACGATCTCCGGCATACCTTTGCCGTCCTCTCCCTCCAGAATGGGGACGACGTAAAAACTGTTCAGGGAAATTTGGGGCACGCAACGGCGGCCTTTACCCTAGATGTTTACGGCCATGTGTCAGAACGCATGAAAGAGGATAGCGCCGCCCGGATGCAGGAATACATATCGAACCTGTAAAGGGTCAATTAAAGGGTAATGGTCCCAAAAAGCAGCAAAGAAAAACCCTAGAACCGTTGAGGCTCTAGGGTTTCTTTATGGCAGCGGGAGAAGGATTCGAACCCTCACAAACAGAGTCAGAGTCTGTCGTGCTACCCTTACACAATCCCGCTATTTCTTTGTAGCTCTCGCGAGCACGAACGTTATTATAGCAAATTGTGCGGAATTGTCAAGGGGTTTTTGGAAAAATTTTTTCTTTCTTTTCTTCCGTCTCCCGGCCGGCCGCCGCGGGGGCCTCGGAAAACAGAATCTCCTCCGCCTCCCCGGCCCCGTAGCAGGCATTCAGCACCGCCAGAAGGCCGTTGGCGGTGAGGTGCTCCGGCAGCTCCAGCCGGCGCAGCAGGGCCAGGCGCCGGGCGCCGCTGTCGGGGCGGCCTGACAGCCCCGCCGCGTACAGGTCCGCCTTGGTGAGCCCCGGCGACGGGGCGCACGTCCCTCCCTCCTCCAGGAAGGTGGCCCCCGCCCGTCGGAGGGACTGGATCAGCACCTGGGGCGGCATCCCCTCCACTCCCAGTTTGCCCTCCCGGCCCCTCTGCTTCTTCCGCCGCTCCTTGCCGTACACGTCCGGGATATAGGCATGCTTCAGATACTGCCCCGGGATACAGCTCTTGATCCGGCTTCGGATCACAAAGCCCGCCCCGTCGGAGTCGGTAAGCACGATCAGCCCCCGGCGCTCGGCGGCCCGGCGCAGCAGGGCCATCTGATCCCGGTCCTTGAAGATACCGAAGCCCGCCGTCTCCAGGATCAGGGTATCCACCACCTGGGACAGCGCGTTTTTGTCATACCGGCCCTCCACCACGACAGCCTCCCGGATGTGAAGCAATCTCCTCTCCTCCTCTCATTCGCCTGCGGACCGTTCTCAGCCCCGGGCCCCCTGCCGCCCCGCCGGCCGTGACGGAGCCGCCAGCTCCAGCAGCAGGCCGGTCAGCAGCTCCTGGGCGTCCTGTCCGGTGGACTTCATGGCCAGGTCCGTCTGGCCGCAGCGGACCACCGCCCGCCGGCACCAGCTCAGGGAGAACCGGCGGGCCGAGGTCATCAGCTTGTCCGCCGGGTAGGGCTTCAGCCCCCACAGCCCCGCCACATAGGGGGCCCCCTTCCCCTTCTCGATGGCCAGCCGGGCGGAGTAGAGCTGGCGCATCTGCCGGCCCAGAGACCACATGATGCGGATGGGCGGCTCCTGCATCTGGTACAGCTCCCCCAGCACCGAGGCCGCCCGGTCGAAGTTCCCCTCGCCGATGGCGTCCGTCATGCGGAACACCACCGCGTCCAGCTGGGGGGTGGCCACCGCGTCGATGTCCTCCCGGGTGATCCGCCCGCCCTTGGCATATGCCCCGATCTTCTCGATCTCCCCAATCAGATTTGTCATCAGGTCCCCGCACAGGAAGATCAAATCGCAGGCCAGCCGGGTGTCGATCTCCTTGCCCAGCGCCCGGAAGCGCCGGCGCACCCAGTCCACCAGGTCCCCCTGGTCCTGCCGTGCGAAGTTGACCACCGTCCCGTTCTGCTTGATGGCCGCCGCCAGCTTGGTCCTGGCATCCCCCTTGTAGGGGATCAGGTCATAGACAAAGACCAGGCAGCAGTAGTCCGGGAGCTGGGCAAAGGCCCGTGCATACTCCTCCCGGTCCTTCTCCCCCGCCTTGAACAGGTCAAAATCCCGTACCAGCACCAGGGTCCGGGGCGCCATCATGGGCAGGCAGTCCACCGCCTCCTCCAGGCGGCGGGGGGACATCTCCCGCGCCGGGATGGTATGGAGGTTGAATTCCCCCATCCCCCCGGTGAGCAGCAGCTCCTTCAGCCGCCCCAGGTAGTGGTCCCTCAGATAGGTCTCCTCCCCGTGGAAAAGATAGAGCCTCCCCGGCTCTCCCCCGGCCAGATCCTTTTTCAGCTGCTGATATCCGGCCGTATCGGCCTTCTGTTTGGGCGGCATAGCATTCCCTCCGTCTTTTCTTTGTACGCTCACCGGGTCCTCACGGTCACGGTGCCGTCCCGGTCGGTGCGATAGATCTCCGCACCCGCGCGCTCCAGCCGTTCCAGCGTCTCCGGGGCCGGGTGCCCGTAGGCGTTGTCCCGCCCCACTGAGAGGATGGCAGTCTCCGGCTGAAGGGCGTTCAGCAGGGCCTGAGAGGTGGAGGAGGCCGACCCGTGGTGGCCCGCCACCAGCAGCTCCACGTCCCGGAGCCCCGCGTGCTCCACCAGCATGCCCTCCACATCCCCGCTCATATCTCCGGTGACCAGCAGGTCCAGTCCGCCGGCGCCGGCCAGCACGGACAGCCCCAGCTCGTTGGCCTCTCCCGCTCCCAGAGGGGGATACAGCGTCAGCTGCCCCTTCTCCAGCTCCACTGTGGTATCCCGGCGGACCCACCACAGCGGGATGCCCTTCTCCTCCGCCAGCGTCAGGATCTCCCGCCGCAGGGGGCTGTCCTCCTCCACGTCCGGCAGGGCGATGGCGGACACCGACAGCCGCTCCAGCAGCTCGGGCACGCCGTTGGCGTGGTCGTCGTGGAAGTGGGTGAGCACCAGCAGATCCAGCCGGTCCCGCCCCAGCCCCTGAAGGCAGTCCGCTGCCGTGTCCCCGGGGTCGTCCGGTCCGTCCCCGCCGCAGTCCACCAGGGTGTAGTGGTCCCCCAGCCGAATCAGGACGCTCTGCCCCTGCCCCACATCCAGCACCGCCGCCGTCATATCCCCCGCCTGAAAGCTCCGGGCGTGGAACAGCAGGCTGGCGCACAGCGCAGCCAGGCAGGCACAGACAGGGGTCTTCCATCCCTTCTTCCCCCGGTACAGCAGCCCCAGGAGCAGCAGGACATAGACGAACAGCAGCCAGGCCAGATAGTAGAAGGAGCTGGTGCTCAGTGCCGAGAAGGGGGCCCGGGCCAGCCGGGGCACCACCCAGTCCAGATAGCGGACAAAGGGGAGCACCGGGAGAGCCAGCACCCTGCCCAGTTCCGGCAGCACTGCCCCCGCCGCTCCAGCGATCAGCCCGCCGCTGAAGGCCGCAGACACGGCCCACAGGGTCATCAGATTAGCCAGGGGGGAGATCAGGGACAGGCTCCCGAAATAGAGGGCCGTCAACGGCGTGGTGAACACCATGGCCCCCAGGGTGGCAGACAGGGCCGCCGCCCCGAAGCGGACCAGTGCCCCCAGCAGCCGGAGCGGGATGGAGTCCTTGGGCGACCGCTTCCACCCCCGCAGCATCCGCTCCTGGAGCCGGTCTGAAAAAAGCAGGATGCCCGCCACCGATGCAAAGGAGAGCTGAAGTCCGATATGGGCTGCGGAAAAGGGGTTCCAGGCCAGCAGGAGCATCAAGGCCAGGGCGAGGGCCGTCAGCGGGTCCCGCTCCCGCCCCAGCAGGGCGGCCAGTTGCAGCAGGATCAGCATCACCGCCGCCCGCACCACTGAGGGCGTGCAGCCGGAAATGAGCGTAAAGACCAGCACCACCCCGCAGGTGACCAGGGCGGAGCGCCGCTTTCCCCGGCCCAGCAGGCCGGAGACCAGGGCGGCCAGGAAGGACAGGTGCATCCCGGACACCGCCACCGTGTGGGACAGGCCGGTTCGCTGAAGAGAGGAGGTGTAGTGGTCGGTGAGGTTGTCCCGGTTCCCGGTGGTCAGTGCCCGGATCAGGGGCGCCGCATCCTCTGGGAAGGCGGCGTCCACCCCCTGTTTGAGCTGGTGGGCCAGCTCCGCCGGGAGATACCGCAGCGGGAGCCGCTCCGGCCGCGTCACCCGCAGTTCGCCGTAAGCCTCCGCCCGCAGAAAGATGCCCTTTGCGGTGTAGTAGGTGATCTCCTCCCCGCCGAAGGTCCGCTCTGCCAGGGTGCAGTGGGCCACCGTCTCCACCCGGTCCCCTGGCCGCAGGTCCGCCCCCTGTTCGTCCGCATAGACCAGCGTGGGCACCGGGGCCCCCGGCTCCCCGTCCGCCCGGACCAGCACTGACCAGCCGTAGTCGGTCTCCTGGGGGTACTCCATCACCGTGCCGGACAGCCGGATGGTCCTGTCGTCCAGCGCCCGGGCCGGGGCATAAAACACCGCCCCATAGGCCGCCGTCCACAGCAGTCCCAGGGCCAGCCCGCCGCAGATCAGGGCCCCTCTTACTCGTGCCCGCCCACGGAGGCACAGGAGGGCCGCGGCGCACAGCGCCGCCAGGACACAGCTCAGCGGGAGCAGCGCCCCCTCCAGCAGCGGGATGCAGTTGGCGGCAAAGACGGCCAGAGAGAAGGAGCCCGCCGCCGTTGCCAGCACCCGCACAGCCCTCTCCTCCTCTCTGTCCGCCTTTTGTCCGTTCTCTCAGATCAGGGGGAGCCGCCCCTTCTCATCCAGCTGTCTGGGGATGACCCCCATCTGCTGGAGGATGGGCAGCAGCGCCTGGAACAGTACATATATCACCAGGGTCTTGGGCAGGACGGTCACCAGGTTCTTGCCCAGGCTGGGCAGGAACCACCCCCAGTAGACCCCGCCCCGGAGCATCAGGTTCCACAGGGAGCCCATCAGGGCGTTGACCAGCAGGTTCACCACCAGGTTGGCCAGCACGATGCGCAGCACCGTGATCCGCGCCCGGTAAAAGCACAGGGCATAGACCAGCACCCCTGCCATGGTAGACAGGGTGTAGCCAGGGAAGAAATCCCCGGTGGGCTGGAGGATAAAGCCCAGGATATCCTCCACAAAGCCGAACACCAGTCCCATCACCGGCCCGCAGACCAGGGCGCACAGCGCCCGGGCCAGAAAGCCCCAGGTCATCTTGGTGTGGGCGATGGGGATGCCGGGGATGAGGGACAGCGCCCGGGCCATCGCCACCATCAGCGCCGCGAACATCAGCAGCTTCAGGCTTTTCATGGCCTGATTCCCCTCCAGCCACCAGCCGGGCTGGAGCGGGGTGCGGTACAGGGTCTTGGAACATTGGTCTCGATACATAAAGAAAACGCCTCCTTCTGCGATCCGGCAGCCCTTTCGGGATTGCCGCACAGAGGAAGCGGAGGTCCCGCCCCGGTATGCGGCAGCGGGATGCGGGATCATGCACTGCCGCGCGTCTGCGCTGTTCGTCCGGCGGACAACTCCCCGTCCCGCCGGCACTACACGGTCCCCTTTGGGACCAGCACGCATGCCCCTACTCTGCCTTTGTTTCAGTGTACCTCTTTTTCCGAAAAAAAGCAAGAAAAACCAGCGGAGGGGACACAGATGCGCTCTCGCGCCGGATCTTACGACTCTGCCCGCAAAGTCCTTCCGCAAATTTTT
>NZ_JANGBZ010000080.1:0-11136 GCF_024462915.1 Clostridium sp. DFI.5.61 | reverse complement strand
CCCCCCCCCCCCCCCCCCCGCCCCCCCCCCCCCCCCCCCCCCCCCTCTCGTTTCTGGGGTAAAACTTCTGCAAGGAGCGCGTCTGGGAGCTCAGGGCAGCGAGGATGCTCCGTCACAGCAGCACCACGCCGGCCTGCTCACAGGCCCGGACGGTGTCGGGGTCCCACAGGGAACTCTGCACCTCACCGATGTGGGCCTTGCCCAGCAGCAGCATGGACACCCGGGACTGGCCGATGCCGCCCCCCATGGTCAAGGGCAGCTCACCGTTGAGCAGCATCCGGTGGAAGGGGAGGGAGCGGCGGCTGTCACAGCCTGCCAGGGTGAGCTGGCGGTCCAGGGACTCTGGGCTGACCCGGATGCCCATGGAGGAGAGTTCAATAGCCTGGCCATTGACGCTGTCCCAGAACAGAATGTCGCCGTTCAGGTTCCAGTCATCATAGTCCGGGGCCCGGCCGTCATGTGGCTGACCCGACTTCAGCTTTCCGCCGATCCCCATGAGAAACACCGCACCATGCTCCCGGACAATGGTGTTCTCACGCTCCTTGGGGGAGAGCTGGGGGTATAGATCCTCCAGGTCCTGGGCGGTGACGAAGGTGACCTGGCCAGGCAGCTCGGGCAGGGCGGACAGCTGGGGGAAAACGGAGCGCAGGAAGGACTGGGTATCCACGAGAGCGCGGACAATGGCGTTTACCGTCTGCTTCAGATAGTCCCGGGTGCGGTCCTCCTGGGTGATGATCTTCTCCCAATCCCACTGGTCCACGTAAGCGGAGTGGAGGTTGTCCAGCTCCTCATCCCGGCGGATGGCGTTCATGTCGGTGTAGAGCCCCTCTCCGGGGTGGAACTGATAGCGCTTCAGAGCCAGGCGCTTCCACTTGGCCAGGGAGTGGACCACCTGGGCGGTGTCCTCCACCCGGTTGATCTCAAAGGAGACGGGGCGCTCCACCCCGTTCAGGTCATCGTTGAGGCCGGAGGAGGCGGAGACGAACAGGGGGGCAGATACCCGGTGCAGGCGCAGGGCACCGGCGAGGCGGTCCTCGAACAGACGCTTGAGCAGGCTGATGGCCTTCTGGGTCTCATAGAGGCTGAGGAGGGAGCGGTATCCCTCGGGAATGACGGTTTTTCCCATGTCGAATACTCCTTTTGAAAGGGATTTGGAACAGAAGCTCATCCGGCAGAGCCGGGATGGAACGCCTGGTGAGCACATACAGATTTTTCTATTATAGCGGAGAAGGGCGGAAAAATCAATCTGTTCTTGCCAAGCGGGGCACGTCTTTGTATAATAGGGTCCATCCAAAGTTCCGACGGAGGGAGAGAGGAGATGCCTATGAAATTCATTTCCTGGAATGTGAACGGCCTGCGGGCCTGCCTGAAAAAGGGGTTTCTGGACTTTTACCGACAGGAGGCACCCGACTTCTGCTGCCTTCAGGAGACCAAGATGGAGCAGGGACAGGCGGATGTGGAGCTGAACGAAGGGGTCTTGGAGTTCTGGAACTCTGCGGAGAAGAAGGGATACTCCGGCACCGCCGTTTTCACCCCCCACCAGCCTGTGGCTGTGGCCTACGGTATGGACAAGGACCGGCACGACCACGAGGGGCGGCTCATCACCCTGGAGTATGAGGGCTTCTATCTGGTCTGCTGCTACACCCCCAACTCCCAGGACGGCCTGAAGCGGCTGGACTACCGCATGGAGTGGGAGGACGACCTGCGGGACTACCTCATGTCCCTGGACCGGCACAAGCCGGTGGTCTACTGTGGGGACCTGAACGTGGCCCACCGGGAGATCGACCTGAAAAACCCAAAGACCAACCGGAACAACGCCGGCTTCACCGACCAGGAGCGGGAAAAGATGACCTGCCTGCTCTCCTCCGGCTTTACAGACAGCTTCCGCTATCTCTACCCGGACACGGAGGGGATCTACTCCTGGTGGTCCTACCGCTTCAACGCCCGGAAGAACAACGCGGGGTGGCGCATCGACTATTTCATCGTCTCTGACCGCCTCCGGGACAAGATCAAGCGGGCGGAGATCCTGACCACGGTGGAGGGCAGCGACCACTGCCCGGTACTGCTGGAGCTGGACATCTGAGTGCCCCGGGGCGGGACCGGAAGGAGATAAGGAGGATCTGGATATGCGCAGAGCGGAGAAGGAAGTCAAAGACCTGGAGCAGTTGGAGGAGATCCTGCGGGACTGCAACACAGTGCGGATCGGGACCCAGGATGCGGAGGGGATGTTCATCGTCCCTGTGAATTACGGCTACGACCTGACAGAGGGGCAGCTGACCCTCTACCTCCACTCGGCCCGGGAGGGGCGGAAGGCGGCGGCGTTCCGCCGGGGCGGGGCGGTGGCTTTTGAGATGGACTGCGGCCACCAGCTGATGACGGCGGAGCAGGCGTGCAGTTACAGCTGTGCCTACCGCAGCATCATGGGCAGCGGGACCATCCGGGAGCTGACCGAGCCGCAGGAGAAATATGAGGCCCTCAACGCCATTATGCGCCATATGACCGGGCGAAACTGGGAGATGCCGGAGCCCGCCGTGGCCCGGGTATCCGTCTTTGCCATCTGGGCGGAGCGCTGGACGGGCAAGCGCAGCCCAGCCAACTGAGAGGAGGTAGCCGAAATGGTCTTATTTGATCCCCACAGATACGCCTATCCCTCCCGCCGCAGCGTGGTGTACGCCCGCCGGGCCATGGCCTGTACCTCCGTCCCCCTGGGGGCCCAGGTCGGCCTGGATGTGATGAAGGCCGGGGGAAATGCCGTGGATGCGGCGGTGGCCATGGCCGCCGCCATGCCCCTGCTGGAGCCCACAGGAAACGGCATCGGGGGGGACTGCTTCGCCCTGGTTTGGGTGGAGCGGGAGAAAAAGCTGTACGGCCTGAACGCCAGCGGCGTGTCCCCTGCAGCTCTGTCCGCCGCCCTGGTGCGGGAGCGGGGCTTCGGGGAGATGCCTAAAGAGGGCTGGCTGCCCACCATGGTGCCCGGCGCCCCCGGGGGATGGGCAGAGCTCAACCGGCGCTTCGGGACCCGCCCCCTTGAAGAGCTGTTCGCCCCCGCGGCCTCCTACGCCCGGGAGGGGGTGGCTGTGCCGGTGAACGTGGCGGTCCAGTGGGCACTGGACGGCCCCCGTATCGGCCGGGCTATGGAGCGGGACCCGGCCCCCCACCGCCCCTGGTGGGAGCGGATGATGAAGGCGGACGGCACCCCATACCGGGCGGGAGAGATCTTCCGCTGGCCGGAGTACGCTGACACTCTGGAGGAGCTGGCAGCCACCAGCTGTGAGAGCTTCTACCGGGGGAGCCTGATGGAGCGGATGGTCTCCTTCAGCCGGGAGACGGGGGGCTTTTTCCAGGAGCGGGATCTCCAGGACTACCGCCCGGAGTGGGTGGAGCCCATCACCGCGGACTACAAGGGCTACACCGTGTGCGAGATCCCGCCCAACGGCCATGGGATCACCGTGCTGATGGCGCTGAATATCCTGAAGGGCCTGCCCCTCTCCCAGGAGCGGGACAGCGCCGACACCTACCATAAGATTTTGGAGGCCATCAAGCTGGCTTTTGCGGACACCAGGACCTATGTGGCGGACCCCCGGTACATGCGGACCCGGGTGGCCGACCTGCTCTCGGAGGACTATGCTGCCCGGCGGCGGGCCCTGATCGGAGAGCGGGCCCTGCTGCCACAGGCGGGGGACCCCTCCTGCGGCGGCACCATCTACCTGTGCACCGCGGACCCCCAGGGCAACATGGTCTCCTTCATCCAGAGCAACTACACCACCTTCGGTGCGGGCATCCGCATCCCGGGCACCGGTATCTGCCTCCAGAACCGGGGGGCCAACTTCTCCCTGGATGAGGGCAGCGATAACTGCCTGGCCGGCGGCAAGAAGTCTTACCACACCATCATCCCCGGCTTCCTGATGAAGGAAGGGACGGCGGTGGGTCCTTTCGGCGTGATGGGGGCCTTCATGCAGCCCCAGGGCCACGTGCAGGTGGTGGTGAACACGGTGGATTACCACATGAACCCCCAGGAGTGCCTGGACGCTCCCCGGATGCAGTGGACCGGTGGGAAGCGCATCCAGCTGGAGCGGGAGGTGCCCGCCCACATCGGCCTGCGCCTGGCGGAGATGGGCCACCAGGTGGAGATCTGCAACTCCAACCTGGACATGGGCCGAGGGCAGATCATCTGGCGGATGGAGGACGGCACCCTGGCCGGCGGCACCGAGCCCCGGTGCGACGGCACGGTAGCGGCCTGGTGAAGAGAGAGGAGAGATCTTGTGAAAGAGCGCGGCCTGATCCGGATCATTATTCTCCTCTCCGGCGCCCTGCTGTGGGTGGCCTACCTGTTTGATGCGGTCTGTTCCCGATACGCTATCTATGAGGTGATCGGCTATGGGGCCCATGAGCTGTTGTCTATGCTCCCCTATGTGTCTGCCCTGACCACCGCGGTCTGGCTGGCCATTACGCTGGTGAAAGGGGCCCGGGGAAAGACACTGCGCCGGGAGCTGGCGTTCTGTGGGGCCCTGGCGGTCCTGCTGGCGGTGCAGTGGGGCTATCTGATCGAGCAATCCCACCGCTCCACCGCCACCGTTCTGGCCCAGGTCACAGAGACGGTCCTTGTGCCGGCGCAGGGGCTGCAGGCGGTGATCCGGCATCCGGAGGGGTATGAGATCACACTGTGGTGCCCCCAGCTGGCATGGGAGCTCCTTCAGCCGGGAACGGAGTACCTGGTCACCTACGAGTGGGATGACCGAATGCCCCAGGAGGGGACCTTGTGTATGGTCCATCCCTGAAAATCTCAATTTTGATCAAGGAGGCAGCAGCCATGAAAATAGCAGAATTATTCGGAAAGGGGAAGACCGTCTTTTCCTGTGAGGTGTTTCCCCCCAAGAAGGACAGCCCCGTGGACACTATCTATCAGACCCTGGACGGGCTGAAGGATATTAAACCCGACTTTATCAGCGTTACCTTCGGAGCCGGTGGCTCCCAGGTGAACCAGTCCACCCGGGAGATCGCGGCCATCATCCAGAAGCAGTACCACATCCCCGCCATGGCCCACCTGACCTGCATCACCGCCACCAGGGGGGAGGTGACCGAGCTGCTCTATGACCTGAAGGCAGACGGCGTAGAGAACGTACTGGCCCTGCGGGGGGACCGGAACCCGGACTATCCCCCAAAGACGGAGTTCCTCCACGCCGACGAGCTGGTGGCCTTCATCCGCCGGCGGGGGGACTTCGGTGTGTCCGCCGCCTGTTACCCTGAGGGGCACCCGGAGAGCCCCGACGCGGTAAGCGACCTGCGCTACCTCAAGCAGAAGGTGGACGCCGGCGCCCAGCATCTGGTGAGTCAGCTCTTCTTTGATAACGAGGACTTCCTCCGCTTCCTGGAGCGGGCCCGCATCGCGGGCATCACGGTGCCCATCGAGGCGGGCATCATGCCCGTGCTGAACCAGAAGTCCATCGAGCGGATGGTATCCCTGTGCGGGGCTTCCATCCCCCGGAAGCTCTCCCGCATCCTGGCTCGGTACGGCGACCACCCGGAGGCCCTGCGGGAGGCGGGCATCGCCTATGCCATCGACCAGATCTCCGACCTGGTGGCCGCCGGGGTGGACGGCATCCACCTTTACACCATGAACAACCCTGCGGTGGCCAGGCAGATCAGCGACAGCGTCTCCGCCATCCGGCGGGTGTGAGCGCCATGCCAATCGCCCTGGGGGAACTGGACCTGGACGAGGTGCTCCGCTACATGGGGACCCCGCCCAGCCAGGCCGGGCCGGAACTGCGGGCCCTGGTGGAGGAGTGCGGGCGGGCCGTATGCGCCGCCGCCCGGCCCCGCTGGGCCTGGAGGGCCTTCGACATCGCAGAGGAGGCGGACGGGGTGCGCCTGTCCTGCGGCCTGCTGCTGCCGGGGCAGGACCTGAAGCGCCACCTGAGGGGGTGCGGACGGGCGGCGGTGTTCTGCGCCACCCTGTCCGCCCAGGTGGACGCCCTGATCCGCCGCTGGGAGAGCGGGGACATGCTGCGGGCCCTGGCCCTGGACTGCTCCGCCGCCGCCGCGGTGGAGCAGATGTGCGACCAGATCGAACTGGAGCTCCAGGGGCACTTCCCCGGCTGCTCCTTCCCTTTCCGGTACAGCCCGGGGTATGGGGACCTGCCCCTGGAGCTCCAGAACCCCCTGCTGGACCTGCTGGACGCCCCACGGCGGGTGGGGCTGTGCGCCAGCGCCAGCCACATCCTCACCCCCCGCAAGTCGGTGACCGCTATCTTGGGGGCGGCCGACGGACCCATCCAACCAACTGTGCGTAGCTGTCTGGGCTGTCCCGCCCGGGAGAGCTGCCAGTATCGAAAGTCAGGTGGACACTGTGGAATTTCGTGAATTGCTGAATACGCCGGGCCCCGTCCTGCTGGACGGCGGCATGGGCACCATGCTGCAGGCCAGGGGCCTGTCCATAGGGGAGTGGCCCGAGCTGGCCGCCCTGGAACACCCGGACTGGCTGGAGGACATCCACCGGGCCTATGTGGAGGCGGGGGCCCAGATCCTGTGCGCCAACACCTTCGGCGCCAACCGGGAGAAGCTCGGCCGCACCGGCCGCACCGTGGAGGAGGTGGTCCCTCCCTCAGTGGAGATCGCCCGCCGGGCGGCCAGGGGGAGGGCCTTAGTGGCCCTGGACGTGGGGCCCACCGGCCAGCTGCTGGAGCCCACTGGCACCCTCCGCTTTGAGGAGGCGGTGGATATCTTTGCCCAGACGGTGCGCGCCGGTGTCCAGGCCGGGGCGGACCTGATCCTGATCGAGACCATGACCGACCTCCAGGAGGCCCGGGCCGCCCTGCTGGCCGCTAAGGAGAACAGCAGCCTGCCCGTCATCGTCACCATGACCTATGAGGAGCGGGGCCGCACCTTCCTGGGCTGCGACCCGGCCTCTGCGGCTCTGACCCTGGAGGGGATGGGGGCAGATGCCATCGGAGTGAACTGCTCCCTGGGCCCCCGGGAGATGCCCCCGCTGGTGCGGGAGCTGACCCGGTGGTCCACCCTGCCTATCGCCATCAAGCCCAATGCGGGCCTGCCCGACCCAGGGGGCGCGGGGTATGACATTACGGCGGAGGAGTTTGCCGGGAGCATGGCAGAGCTGACCGGGCTGGGCGTTAAGCTGTACGGCGGCTGCTGCGGCACTACGCCGGAGTATATCGCACTGCTGCGGGAGAAACTGGCGGGCTGCACCATCGTCCAGGTGCCCCGGCAGGTGCCCGCGGCGGTGTGCAGCGGCACCCGCACCGTGCCCATCGACCGGGTGCGGGTCATCGGGGAGCGGATCAATCCCACCGGCAAAAAGCTGATGAAAGAGGCCCTGCGCCGGGGGGATGTGGACTACATGCTGAACCAGGCCCTGGCCCAGACCGAGGCGGGGGCCGACATCCTGGATGTGAACGTGGGTCTGCCCGAGATCGACGAGGCGGAGATGATGGTGCGCACGGTGAAGGCCCTCCAGGGGGTCACCGACGCCCCCCTCCAGTTGGACTCCACCGACCCCCGGGTGCTGGAGGGAGCCCTGCGGGTCTACTGCGGCAAGGCCATTGTCAACTCGGTGAACGGGGACGAGGAGACCCTGAACGCCATCCTCCCCCTGGTGAAGAAGTACGGCGCTGCGGTGGTGGGCTTGACCCTTGACCACACCGGCATCCCAAAGACGGTAGACGCCCGGCTCTCGGTGGCCCGCCGTATCCTGGACCGGGCCCTGTCCTATGGCATCCGGCGGGAGGATGTGTACATCGACTGCCTGACCCTCACCGTCTCCGCTGAGCAGGAAGCCGCCGCCCAGACCCTGGAGGGCCTGCGGCGGGTGAAGGGAGAGCTGGGCCTGAAGACGGTGCTGGGGGTGTCCAACATCTCCTTCGGACTGCCCGCCCGGCCCCTGATCAACCAGAATTTCCTTACCATGGCCATGGCCGCCGGCCTGGACCTGCCCATCCTCAACCCCAATGTGGACGCCATGATGGCGGCAGTGCGGTGCTACCACCTGCTGATGAACATCGACACCGACGCCCGGGAATTCATCGCCGCTTACGGGAACGCCACCGTCTCCACCTCTATCACCAGCGCGGCCGGGATGACCGCCGCCCCCGCAGCGGGGGAAAAGCGGGGCCTGGAGGAGATCGTGGAGGCCGGCCTGAAGGGGGAGGCGGGGGAGGCCACCCGGGCCCTGCTGGAGAGTCGGGCCCCCCTGGACGTGGTGGACAACGTCCTCATCCCCGCCCTGGACCGAGTAGGGGCGGCCTTCGAGGCGGGAAAGGTGTTCCTGCCCCAGCTGATCCAGTCTGCAGGGGCGGCCCAGGCCGCCTTCGAGGTCATCCGGGAGCGCCTGTCCGGCCAGCCGGGCCAGGGGGAGGACCGGGGGACCATCGTGCTGGCCACCGTGAAAGGGGACATCCACGACATCGGCAAGAACATCGTCAAGGTGCTGCTGGAAAACTACGGCTACACCGTGGTGGACCTGGGGAAGGACGTGGACCCAGCCGCCGTGGCGGAGGCGGTGCGGAAGCACCGGGCCCCTCTGGTGGGGCTGTCCGCCCTGATGACCACCACCCTGAAGAGCATGGCGGACACCATCACCCTGCTCCATCTGGAGGGCCTGCCCTGTAAGATCATGGTGGGGGGGGCGGTGCTCACCCCGGAGTATGCGTCCCAGATCCAGGCGGACTTCTACGCCCGGGATGCCAAGGAGAGCGTGGACATCGCTAAGCGGGTCATCGGGTAACGACCGCAATGGGGCCGGGAGGGGCTGTCAAGCCGTCCTCCCGGCCTTTCTGTGCCGCTTACCGGCGGAAAAAGGCCTGACAGCTCCCATCCCCTTGCGTGTGAGCCAGGGATCTGCTATCCTCCGGACAGAGAGGAGGCGAAGGCCATGAAACCACACATTGTCACAGAGGACATGAGGCTCCGGGCCCGGGACGGGCAGGAGCTGGAGGGAAAGCTGTATCTGCCCCGGGATGGCGTCGTCTCCCGGCTGGTGGTCCAGGTCAACGGCTCCGGCCCCCAGACCTGCAACACCTTCCGGGACCGGGGAGACGGGACCACGTACAGCTTCTGCGGCTTCTTTGGGGAGGAGCTTGCCGGCCGGGGACTGGGCTTCTTCTGTTACAGCACCCGCGGGTACACCGATGGGAATCAGGGTCCACTCTACTGCCGAGTGGACCGGGCAGTCTACCGCTCCTACACCCCTCAGACCTGTGTGGCCGACCTGGAGGACTGGACCGCCCTCCTTCAGGCCCACCCCCGCTGTGCTGGGGCGGAGCTCCTGCTGCTGGGGTGGAGCGAGGGGACCATGATCGCTCCGGCTGTGGCTGCAGGGGGAGCGGTACCCCTGGCCGGACTGCTGCTGGCGGGCTACGCCAACGGGACCATGGAGGAGGCCCTGGACTGGCAGCAGCGGGGGCTGGGGCTGTACACCATGCTCTGCCAGTATTTTGACGCCGACGGAGATGGGAGCATCTCCCGGGAGGAGTTTGAGACGGGGCCGGGAGCGGTGCGGGAGGCCCTGGAGGCGACCTTCTCCGGGCTGGACCTGGACGGGGACGGCCGGATCACCCCGGCGGACCTGGAGGCGGTGTATGCCGGGAGCCGGGCGGAGATCTTCCGGGCCATCGAGGCGGGGGACGACGAATGGCTTTGGGAACACTACCCAGTCCCCCTCACTACCAACTGGTTCCGGGGCCACCGGAGGTTTCCCCCCAACCGGGAGACCCTGCCCCGTCTGGACCTGCCCATCCATATCCTCCAGGGGAGGTGGGACGCCAACACCCCTGCGGAGGACGCCCTGGCCATCCAGGAGACCTTCCGGAGGCTGGGGAAGGACAACCTCGCCGTCCACATCTACCCTGACGCAGGACACGCCCTGGGCTTTGAGCAGTATCTGGCCACCGGGGAACTGCCCCCCGCCCTCACCGATCTCTTTGAGCTGTGCCAGGGGCTGGGACGATAGAACAGGAGCCGGAGAGCGGGCCTCTCCGGCTCCCGCTTTTTTCCGGACTCCGGGGCCCGGAGGAGGAGCCCGCGGCTGAAAGGGAAAGCCCCTTGTGCCCTCCTGTCCCGTCTGCTATAATCGGAACAGAAAAAAGTCGAATCCGCGTGCGGAGCCGGAAAGGAGTTTATTATGGCAGAGACCTTGATCCCATTGGAGGAGCGGGAGGAGGAGCGGCGCCCGTCCCGGGTGGAGCCGCCCCGCCGGAGCGGGGGCTGGGTGGGGAAGCTGGCCCTGGTGCTGGCGGTCGTCGCCCTGGCGGTGGCCTGTCTGGCGCTGTACCGGACACTGCCGCCGGGGGAGGATGACCCACAGGAGCCAGGGGAGAGAGCAGAGTCCCCTACCATCTCCTACCGGGACCGGGAGCTCCCCGTCCTGGAAGGGGTGGCGGTGAACAGCTATGTGTCAGACGGCTTCTCCGTCAATGATCGGGGCTGGCTCACCTATGAGCAGGATGGAAAGCAGGCGGCCATCGGCATCGATGTGTCCGCTTATCAGGGGGAGATCGACTGGCAGCAGGTAGCGGATTCGGGAGTGGAATTTGCCATGATCCGGCTGGGGTACCGGGGATACTCCCAGGGGGTCATCATGCCGGACAAGAATTTTGAGCAGAACCTCCGGGGGGCGCTGGACGCTGGCCTGGAGGTGGGGGTCTACTTTTTCTCCCAGGCCGTCAGCGTCTGGGAGGCGGAGGAGGAGGCGCAGTACGTCCTGGACGCCATTCAGGGGTACGATGTGACCTACCCCGTGGCCTTTGACTGGGAGTTCATTGCCGGGGACACCGCCCGGACGGACGGCATGGAGCCGGAGGCCATCACACGCTGCGCCGGGGCCTTCTGTGATATGATCCGGGAGGCGGGCTACCACCCGGTGGTCTACTTTAACCAGGACCTGGGTTATCTGTCCTACCAGCTGGACCGGCTCACCGACTATACCTTCTGGCTGGCGGAGTATAACGCCCGCCCCAGCTTCTTCTACCACTTCGACCTGTGGCAGTACACCCACACCGCCTCGGTGCCCGGGATCGAGGGAAATGTGGACATGAATCTGGCCTTCCGGGAGTTTGACGAAAAGCCTCAGCATGGGGAAGAATAGAGAAAGAGACGGGGGGGGGGGGGGGGGGGGGGGGGGGGGGG